>JAGOTL010000027.1 GCA_018061805.1 Candidatus Babeliales bacterium | reverse complement strand
CTTGTATGTTGGTTCACACCAAACAGAACGTGGTTTCTTCTTAAAAATGCATGCACCAGTTGGTGTCATTAGCGTTAACCCACAGTTCTACCATACAAATAACATTGCTTCAGCAAATTATCCAGTGGGTGCTTTAAATCAAGGTGCTTCACCTACTGATACCGTTGCAGCTCCTAACACAACGCTTGACGATGCTTTCCAAAACCCTAAAGGTAATGGTTTCTTAAAAGCGATGAACAAAGGTTTGATCGGTTGCAAACGTACATCATCTGCAAAATTTGGTGACTTTGAAGCGTCACTTGGTTACAACATTGTAGCTGACGAGAAAAAACATCTTGGTCTAGCAGTTCGTTTCTCAGCTCCTACAGGTAACAAAGCAGAAGCTATATACATGCTTGAGCCAATCTTTGGCCGTAACGGTCACTGGGGTGCTGGTGGTGAAATCATCGGTCACTGGAAATTCTGGGAATCAGACACAGATGACAAATATGCACAAATCGTATTTGATGGTGACGCACTTCACTTGTTCAACTCAACCACAATGCGTTCATTTGACTTAGCTGGTAACGGCTCAGGTTCAAAATACCTCTTACTTGGTAAATATGCAGGTACACCTGGCGTATTCCAAAACGAAATTGTAAACGCAGTAAACGTTACAACAATCAGCACACAATCATCGTTTGCAATTGAAGGTAACTTTGCGCTTGCTTTCGATTTCCATTGGAACAACTTCAGCTTCGCTTTAGGCTATGAAGGCTGGGGCCGTTCATGTGAAAAATTGAAAATCAACTGTGGTTGCCCAGGCTCAATCAACTACAATGATTACGCAGTACTTGGTCGCCAACAACCATTCCTCCGAACAGCAGCATTTACAGCTATAAATCTATGTCAACCAAATGCAACTATTGGTGAATCTTTAGACTATGTAGCTGCGCTTCCAGTTGGCGTATCTGAGATTAAAGATGCAACATTAAGCGCAAGCCGTTTATCAGAAACAGATGCTTTAGATGTTGATGGTCAACGTGCTCGTTCAGTGTACACCAACAAGCCATTCGCTCAAATCCAGTACACATGGAGAGATTCTGACTACAATCCATACCTTGCTATCTCAGGTGGTGCAGAAATTCCAAGCGGTAAAAATCAAAACAGTGCTGCTCGTTTCTGGAACATTGGCGTTCAAGGTGGATTAGCTTTCTAAGCTAACTTACTTTAAGTCCATTACATTGAGTTGTTGAAATAAAAAATCACACTCAGTCAAAAACAAATACAAACCGTTCACAAGTGCAAACTCGTGAACGGTTTATTTTTTGTCAAATTACAAAATATTAAAAATTTTTTCTTTTGTTTCACTGCGTTTGCTAATTACAATCCGGTTGTCATTGTATTTTCAATATCTTGAGGACCCTTCAGGCCCCGCCATTTGTCTGAAACAAATTACGGGCAGAGGCGTGGTCTTGGCCTTTAAGTGGTTTTGCCACCACTTAAAAAAAACGGGCATCTAAGGAGGTATCCTTAGATATCTTCTAAGGCTATCTCATACATTTTACTAAATATTTTTTCCTACCAAAAAAATATTTCATACGTAAATCGTAACGGATAGCTGGTCGAATCTTTTGTTATAAATAGTCGGCAATATTAATTTGCACCAAAGGTGTTCAGAATTAACTCGCAAAGTTTTGCTGTTTCTTATAAGCGATAAAATTTGACACAATGATGTTGCAAATTTTTAATGCTGATACGGCTCAGATAATAGACCTTTTTATAGATTATATTCTTTTTTCATCTTTTTTGCATAAGTAATCCATTGTTTAAACTTATTCTTAGGTATGATTATTTTTACAATAGATATATATGATTTAATCCATTCTTTATATGGAATTTTTTCTGGATTAGTTTTTGCAGTGACATTATGCCATGGATAAAAAGGTGTTATTTCAAAAATTATATTTCCATCATGATCATTGTATAACCAGCTATTATAATAAGGTCTTATTTCTGTATGATCATTACACATCCAATGATACTTAAAAGCTTTATTAGATTTAGAATCTCCTTTAAAAAATTGATTCCATTCAAAACCTAAATCATTAACAATGTTTTTACTTAATCCTTTTTCATTCTGCAATAATTTTTGTGTTTCTTCATATTCTATAAAAAAATAACAAAAACTACGTGCTTTATGGTTAGCAAAAAAAAGAGATATGTTTTTTTTAGTATCAATATACGTTACATTAATGCTTTTAGACCAATTAGAATAATCTTGATTAGATTGCACTATTTGTAAATCATCTGTATTAACTTGTAAATATTGATGAGAAGATATTATAAATTTCATAATATTAAAATTTTTTTATAATTTTTAAATTATTAACAGATCTAACCCAACCTTTTTCAAATAGTAAATTTTTTATAGCTTGATGCATCTTTGTAGGATTTTCTACTATATAACCATGCCATTTTCCCGGTAAATGTTCTTCAAATATTACAAAATTATCCCCTTCAATAGATACTTTCCAAAATTGTCCTTCTACCTGAATTGCATTATCTAAAGTTTTTTGACCATCTTTAGGGCACTTACCAATATTGCCTTTTGCATTTTGATGATGCTTGGGATTTTCTTCATATATTCCATTAGGACGCTTAGATTTAATTTTTTCTTTTTTATTTTTTTCATCATCATTAGGATCATTGTCTGGAGGTGTAGGCGATCCTGATGAAACATTATTGTTTATATGTTGCTTGAGTACGCTATCTGTTTGATGTTTTTTATTTAAAGACACATGCGTTCTAATATCAGGATTTAGAAAACTAAAATTAGGTGCTGTTATAAATGGATTTTGCGCAGTAAAGGATTCTCGGATAAAGCCTGAGGGCAAAGTTTTCTTTTGAGTTGGTATTTGACTGGGGGTAGGTGTTTGTGATGTAGTAGATTGCTGAGCCATCACATTGGATGCTTTTACTTCTGTTACAGGAGTAGTATGTGACGTAGATGTTTTATTAGGAATTTCTGTATTTTGGCGATGATTATGGATTATTGTTATTCCAGGTGAATTGGGATTTTCGATAATTCCTGCATCCACCAAAACTCTTTCAAGACTAGGAGTTAAATTAGGACCAATATTTTCTAGAAATTTGTTTTTTTTATCTTGAGCCTCAACACGAGCGATCCAAGCTTGCAGTTCTTCTTTTTCTTTTTGAGCTTGTGCTGGATTTGTTTTTTCCAAAGATGATATTAGGTGGATTTTATTTAATTGTTCTTTAAACTCTTGATCCCTTTTAAGTTCTGAAGCTTTGTCGCTTTGCGATGATTTATGGTCATGATTTTTGCTGTTAGAATGGTTCTTTTTATCTATTTGTCCCTTTATAGCAGAACCAACAACAACAACACTAACTGCACTGGCTGCAAGATTAGTAGCTGTTACTTTTGCAGCTTCCATGGCGGCTATTTCAGCTGCGGTAAGAGCAGCACCCCCGCCCAGCCATCCGAAAATAGCTTGTCCGAAGCCAGCGATTGCAGCTTCAAGACCAAATGTAAGGTGTATAGGCTTATTATTATTTGACTGAATGGTTATTAAAACAAATGGTTTATGTTGATTATTATCTACATAATGTAGGTACTTGTCTTTTTGTTCTTGTTCATTTTGTATGGAAGATTGCGGGTTTTTTTCGATATCTTCTTCATCCAAATTTTGTTTATCCGTCACTTCAGGATTATCTTTATGTACTTTAAATGTTTCTAGTAATTGTTGCTTTAGTTTTCGATATTTTTTTAAAAATTCTTGTTTTTGAATTTCAATATGTTTTTTTGTATTTAAATCTTCCTTGTGACAATCAAATAAATGTTGAGAATCAACATTTGCATATACAATATTGAAAGATAAAAGAAAAAATAATGAGTGCATATAAAAATAGATGTGATACATCTTCATGTAAGACCCTTCTGCTTAGTTGTGATAGTAAGATTTTTGAACTGCTGTAAATAATCCATAATTATATATGTAACTAAAACATTGTATAGAACTTAATTCGGATTCACTTTGTAGTATCGATGTAAAAAAAATTATTAAAATAGATTCGACCAGCTATCCGTTACGACTTTGCGTTAAAAATATTTTTTTGGTAGGAAAAAATATTTAGCAAATTGCCCGCCACTTAAAAGTGTCGGACAAGTATGCTTTTTAAATGTCTTTTTTATTCAGCGCCATCGGCGCAATAGATAACACAGCATTAAAAAAACATGCTTGCCCTTCATTTGTTTTTGGCAAATGAAGGGGCCTGAAGGGTCCTCAAAAGATTAAATTAAAAGTAATAACCAGATTGTTATTTTAAAAATAATTTTTATGTTTTTGTAATTCTACAAAACAACTATTCTTCATCATCGATATCAAAATCTGTTGATTTTTCATTAATCAAATCGGCTTCATACAAATCTTTTGGTTGCTCTGACATATCAATATCGTTTGATGGTATTTTTGGTTCTTGTGATGGCGTCATTTCTTGCTGAGTCTGTTCTGTCGTAGATTCAACTGATGGTTGTAGAATATGCTCAATTGTTTGCAAATCACTCAGCGTTGAAATAATGTGATACTCTTTGTCCGGATACACTTCTTTAAACCAGTCAACCAATTGCGCTCCTGGTCCAACACTTAAAATAACATCACAGCCTTCAAAGCCTTTAATAACTTCAAGCCACTGAATTCTATTATTTATTTTACGCATGAATGCAGATTCTAACGCATCAGATGTTGTAACGTACACACCATCAACATTGGTGATTAACGGAATTTGGAGTGGTTCGAATTTGATTTTGTTGTAGTACAATTTTAATTGATCCACGACCGGATCAACAAGCGTACTATGCATACCGTATGCTGTACTAATAAAACGTACTTTGCGAATTACTTCGTCGACGCAATGTTTTCTAATTTTTTCGACTGTTTTTTCATGACCGGCAACATAAAAAGCATGATAACTATTTTGAGAAGCTATGTAGGCTGGCTGATCAGCTGAGCCTAAATCTTGGCATAAAGCTTCAAGTGATAAAATATCAAAATCTCTAACGATACGCAGTACTTCGTACGGCTTATCTTTTATAAATTCATCATAAAATTGTGCATATTTATTTAAAATATACAAAGCATCTATAAACGAAAGGCCTCGCGCAGCATATGCCGCAGCGTATTCACCGATGCCATGTCCTGCCACAAAATCAGGCTTTAAACCACGTTCATGGAGCACTTGATACAACGACGCTTCATACAAATAAATTGCGATATACGAGTACCGTATCGAGGAAATTTCTTCATCAGAAGAAGCAAACATTAATTTTACAAAATTAGTTTCTGCAGTACCTGCAGCTTGCTCAAAAAATTCTTGCACAATACGAAGTTCATCGTACAGATCTTTACCCATACCTATGAACTGCTCACCATACCCAGGAAAAACAACACCTATACGTTTTGTTGCCATGCTTCCCCTCACCCTTTTTTCAACTACATTACATTTCTGCAATCACGAGCGAAATTCGTTTGTGTACTTCTTGAGCACCCAGCTGTGCCATCATTTCAAACACTGATGGTCCTGATACAGACCCTGTGATAGTAAAACGAAGCAGCTGAGTTATATCAGACATTTTATAATCATGTGATTTGCAAAATGCTTTTACCTTATCATTTAACTTACTTTTTTCAAAATCCAAATGTACCAATTCTTGCTGCAACAACTGTAAAATAATAAGAGCATCTTTTGCAATCAATTTTTGCAAACTTTCCCAATCGTAGCTTACTGGAAGGAAATATCCGCTTAAAATATAATCATAAAGTTCTTTAAGCGTACTAACTCGATCTTGATATAATGTGATCCATGCTTTTCTTTGATTGATATTCCAGTCAGGAGTATCTGCCACAAAATCTTTTTCTAAATCTACTGCAAAATGATGCATAATCTCTTCTGGTGTCATTTTTTTAATATAACAACCATTGAGCCATTTTAATTTTTCATGATCAAATTTTGCACCACTTTTATGGATATTATCCAAAGAAAAATATTGAATCATTTCGTGCTGCGTGAAAATCTCTTGATCACCATGTGCCCAACCAAGACGTACCAAATAATTACAAAGCGCTGCAGCTAAATAACCTTCTTTTTTATACTCAACAACAGATGTTGCTCCATCTCGTTTACTTAACTTTTGCCCTGACGGACCTAAGATTAAAGGAATATGTGCAAATTCAGGAAGAGCATACCCAAGTGACTGATACAATAAAATTTGTTTTGGCGTATTAAATAAATGCTCTTCACCACGAATAATATGTGTAATACCCATAGCATGATCATCCACAACGACGGCAAAATTATAGGTTGCTGTACCATCTGATCTTAACAACACAAAGTCATCAACTTGATCTGCCGGAATAGCTACCTGCTGTTTGATATGATCTTGAAAAACGAATTCAGATTCAGGAATATTAACTTTAAAACGAACGACATATGGTTTACCATCATGTTCTGGACCAGCCACTATAGTGCGACATGTGCGATCATACTGATACGTATCCTGACGAGCTACGGTACGCTCACGCTTTTTTTGCAACTCATCTTCAGTACAAAAACATTTATACGCATGACCAAGCTCAAGCAACTGACGTGCGACATCTTGATACACATCTAAACGTGCATGTTGATGCATTAACGGCTCATCAGACATGATGCCCGACCATTGCAAACTCTGCATCAAAGAATCTTCATACTCCTTAGTTGAACGCACAACATCCGTATCTTCGATACGAACCAAAAAAGTTCCACCATGATGACGCGCAAACAACCAATTAAATAATGCTGTTCGAAGTGAACCAATATGTAAATGACCTGTTGGTGATGGAGCAAATCGAACCCGTACTGTATTCTTATTTTCAGATCTCATAGATCACACACTTTTATCGTTCAATAAACTTAAACCGCTGACCCTAATTTTTCTTGTGCCAAAATCACCCATGGTGATTGTATCAAAGCATTGTTATCTACAGAAACTAACATATGCTGCCATGCTTGCTGCGCCAAAGCTACTTGACCTTGGGACACATAATACAAACCTAACACATACTGAGCTTCTTGCTGACATACAGATGTTGCATCTTGAGCTAGTGACTGCAAGCTTTGTAATGCCTTAGCGCGTATATTTTCATCACTGTTATCAAGCAACATTTTAACGCGTTGTAATTCAAAAATACTTTGTAACATTTTTGGCATGCGCGGTAATGCTTCATCTAAAATAGCAACTGCTGCTGTAACATCATGATCTTTAGCAAGTACAACTTGTGCTTTGTATGCAAGGATACACGGCGCCAAATGTGAGCTCATATGATCATTATATAAAGCATCAATCAAAACTATTGCTTCATTCCAAACTTGATTAATCTTTTCAGCATCAGTTGTCGGATTTAAACCCATAACTGATTGTTCTGCTTGCTTAAAAGCAACTACAACTTCTGATAATGCTTGAAATGCTTTTTGTTCACGATTTTGTACATACCAAGAGTTTAAAAAATAACCCCCACCAACCACAACTAAAAGTGCAGAACCTATCATAAATTCTTTGACATATTTTGCTGAATACTGCTGCTGTAATGATTGATAATAAGCTACGATGTTTTTTTGTACTTTTGCGTATATGCTCATAATAAAATCCTACTTTTCTGTTCCTTTTAGAAGGAAACAATGATTGATGTTATAACCTTTTTTGACTCAATCAAGATACCAAATGCTTGGAAAAATTCAATTAAAATAGGCACTTTCAATTGAAAGTGCCTACTATTTTTCATGTGTATAAACTAAGCTTTTGGCTCTACTGTCGTAGCTTGCGCATGTTCAGCTTGAGCATTTTTCATTTTATCAGCTTGACGAGCTTTGATAACTTCTTGCTTTTGATTGCGTTTTTCTTGACGCTCTGCCTTTGTTACAAGAACCTTAACACCCTTGTAAAAACCGCTTTCTTTACAAACAGTATGAGGCATTACGGGAACACCGCTATTTGGACAAGTTGTAAATGTTTGTACTTCAAGGCCTTTATTTGCTGATCGTTTATTTCGACGAGCTCTCGACGCTTTACGTTTGGGACATGGCATACGTAGATTCCTGAATGTTAAGAATTTTTAAATTATTTTCAATAAAATTGTATACTTCTAGTCTACAAAAATATCTATCAAAAAGCAAAATATTCTCACACACACTTGCATCAATCCAACCGACTTACCCTATGTTTTAAGAGATTAATCAAGCAAATATCCCGATTTACAAATACCTTGTGCAGCCATACCCTTTTGCACCCATTCACGCATTCCACCTGGGAAAACACGTACATCGGTAAACCCCATGCGAACCAGCTCCTGATAAGCATATTTACTTAACGGGCAATCTTTGCCAGCACAATAAATAATAATTTTTCTATCTCGAGGGTGATTTTTCACAGATGCTAATTTTTTGGTCAACATATGGGTTGGAATATTAACAGAACCCGGAATTGAACAATCTAAAAAAATATCTCGTGGCAAAATATTGATCAAAAGCCACTGACGCGTTCTGATCTTTGATGCATTATATTTCAATTCTGACAAACTAACCGTTGGATAATCCTGATCCAATGCACCTATAGTATGTGCCGAGCTTATAAAAATCCCTACAATGACCAAAAACGTATGACGCATGATACCCCCTTCATACTTACTTTCCCCGATGTCACAAGCTTAGCAAACAAAGCCAGCATCTCTCAAGATTTTTGCTATAAGCGTACCCAAAAACCCATGCCGTCTTGCTCAATGGTGCCATCCATGCTCATATCCAGCAAAATCGACTGCAAGGTAGCAATATCAATCCCTAATTTTTGCATTACATGATCCGATGTTTGAGGCACTACGACAACCTCTAAAACACGCTGCTGCAAACTTGATGCCGGATAACGAGACGGTTGCTCAGACCGTGCTGTACTTTTGGCTATTGGCAATAGTTCAAGCTGATGTGACGCATCATCTACTACGTACGATGGACACAACTGCTGCATCAAATCAACATAACTGCTCACCAAATAAGCACCTTGTTTTATCAAGCCGTGACACCCTGCGCTCAATGGATCAAAGATAGAACCTGGTACAGCAAACACATCTCGACCTTGATCAAGTGCCTGTTGAGCGGTAATCAAAGCACCACTTTTAGACGCAGCTTGAAGCACTAAGCAACCCTGAGAAAGACCCGCAATAATTCTATTACGTGCCGGAAAACATCGCGCAAGCGGCTGCATACCCATAGGAAAAACACTCACAACAGTACCACCCTTTTGCACCACTTGGGCAAACAGCTTGGTATTAGTTGCCGGATAAACGTAACATAACCCAGATCCTACAACCACGACCGTCTTGCCACCTTGATCTAAGGCCAACTGATGAGCAAATGTATCTGCACCTGCAGCACCACCACTAACAATCACAAAGCCTTGCGCAATCAAAGGACTCACCAACTCATTGAGCACATCTTTGGTATAACTATGTGCGTTTCGAGCTCCAACGCATGCG
>JAGOTL010000001.1 GCA_018061805.1 Candidatus Babeliales bacterium | reverse complement strand
TGCAATACGCAGCTGCACCGTATTGCTCAAAGACCAAATAACTAATGATTGCATATAAATCCCTAACAGGTTACCGTAAACGAACGTTTATTTTATCTAATTGCCTTAACGCCAAATCACATTTTTCAGATACTTCTTCAGGATCAGAAGTTGAACCGGCTATGTATACCTTTAAAACTATCAACTCTTTCCAAACATCTTGCACGCTGCTTAATGGATTATACCCTTGATAGATACGTGTTGCGATACTATCTTGCACCACCGCTTTATTATCATATGGCATGCTACAACAACGCTCTTTAAGTTTTTGCATACACACTAAAACACTATCACAATGACCTAAAGAATCTGAATCAAAATGATTACTAGAACAATAGAGTTGTATTTTTTTCATCTCTTTTTCGATATACCGAATTCCTTCTTCGGGATCATACAGGCCAAGCGTTAACAATTCTTCTGAATTCCTTTGATAGCGATATATGCCACGCTCTACCGGACAACGCGGCCTTACAAACAATTCCTCAACATCAGGATCTCTAGACGCATTGCTTAAAATAGGATGCTCCATACCTATACACAACAAACTCTGCATACACAACATTATGATCATACGTAACATTTTCTAACCCCTATACCGTTTTCTTGCCGCAACATTCAATCATTAAATCTGTAAACTGCAGGCAAGATAAACATAACGTTTCAAAGGTTCCTGTTTTTAGCGAAAAGTACCAACCATGTATCGATACAGCACGCTTCTTAACGCGCGACAATACCAATTCGTGTGACAACAAGTTTTGACACGATAAAACAATATTATATTTTTCAAAATCAACGGCATTATCTGTAGTATATTGTTTATTCATATGATCCTGTAATGTTTTTTCACGGTGAAGATATTCAACAGGCACATCGCCAAAACGATGCAACGTATTACACGACAACATCTCAACACCTGCGCACCACTGATGACCCATCACAACAATATCTTTGACGTTAAATGCACACAACGCTACTTCAAGTGCAATTAATACAGAATTAGGACCATCTTGATGATGTGGCACAATGTTTGCAACATTGCGCTCTACAAAAATATCACCTGGTTTAGCTGATACAAGCAATGCTGGATCTACGCGAGAATCACAACATGCAATAAACATCGTTTCTGGACGTTGCTGTTCAAATAATTTTTGATATACCTTTTGTTTCTTAAAATATTGCTCATAAAATCTATGGTACCCTTCAACTATTTTTTTCATTCCATACCCTTTATCTACAGCATTATTATTGATTTTTCATATATAATTATTAGTATATGCACATTGTGATTTTTGTTCAAAAAAGGATCTTGTATGATACGCATTGCAACCCTCATATCCTTAGTATATATTTCTTATCTTTTTGGCAGCGACGATACCTTTTATGACTGCATTGACGACACAGAAGTTACAGAAAGTTCTACCAAACTTGGTCCTAAAATCTATCTCTTTCAACACCGCGACATACTTACAAGCATGCTTGAAAGCCCTAAAACCTCTTTAAGCATCATACAAGCATGCAAAAATCCTGCAACAAAACATCTTTTACAAACTACTTTGCAACCGGCAACATTATGTCACGCCCTACAAACTGACATACCTGAAATTGGTTGTTATATGACACGCACAGATCGACTCACGACAGAACTACAAGCCCCACAATACATCGTACTCATCATGTCAAACACGCACAACATGGATGACCATATTCAAAAATTACTCAAAAACAACCGTGCATACAATTTCATTATCAACACGAACGGCGTCATTCACCCAATAACATTTACAGATGAAAATGTGTCAACAGCTATCACGCATTATCCTTTTTCATTAGGCCCAACGCAATACGTACAGCACGGCACAGAAGAAATACAAGATATGAATGCGCGATCTATCACGGTATCCATCATAGGTAAAGACAATCCTATGACTCAGGAGCAAACAGATGCCTTAATTTGGCTTATTGCCGACCTACAAAAAAAATACTCTATTGGCACGCACCATGTATTGGATTATGCTTGCATAGCAAAACCATATGGACGAAGACCTCTGCAACGGCAAATACCTTGGCAAACATTAGCACAAGCAAATGTTACCTTATGGCCAAGATCATCAGACAAAACTCCTACCAACCAATATTTTACCACACCAAAAACATTATGGATGTCTCTTGCTTTACGAAAAATAGGATTTGCCTGTCCAGCAACAGATGATGCTAAAAATCAAACGTTACTCAACATTTTGACCTTATTTCAATTAAAATATGATTGCGGTCAAGACCCTGTAAAGACTATACAGATGCTGAATTCTTTAATGATACAACATGAAGAATGTGCACCTGAAAAATTCACAAAAATATTTCCTATTCCATACAAATCAACAATATAGATTTGACAAATCTAATAATCATTTTTAGTATTCCACCTAGGTTATATCTTTATATTCTCAAAAAAAAAGGAGATGTCTTATGATGCCACTAAATCCTATCATAGTTGCAGCCGTAGCTGATGTGTTGGCTGGTGTAGTTATTTATTCTGACTACGCATTCGGACCTTTATGGCACAAAGTTACTGGTATGAAATGCAAAATGGGTAAAGACGCTTACCTACGTTTCGCACTACAATTCGTTTGCTCTTTAATGACAGCAACCGCTTTATACATTGCAATCTTAACATTCCAAAAAACTGATGTTACATATGTTCAAAGCACATTAACAAATATGTATGCGTGGTTCTTTACACCAACTACTCATACCGATTTTATGTCAGCAGTTAAAATTGCTGGTTTCTTGTGGCTTGGTTTTTATGTGCCGTTCATTTTTTCTCATATCATTTGGGATACAACAATCAATTGGCAAAAAGGCGCATTAAAATCTGTATTTAAATTGATTCACTTAGCTGTTATGACAGCTGTACTTGTATACCTCGGATAAACACTACATTTTGCAGTTCATAATAAAAATAGCCGGACTCTACACCCGGCTATTTTTATTATATATCTTTTATTGGATATCTTTTTTAATCACGACGTTTTTCGCCAAACAATCGTAATAAATATAAGAATAAATTAATCAAATTCAAATATAAGCTCATTGCACCAAGTAATGCAAATTTACCTACTTGATCTGATGATGAAACACCATATTGGCTATATTTTTTTAAATTTTGCACATCATATGCTGTAAGCATTGCAAAAATACCTACACCAAAGCTTGCTATAACCATGTCAAAACGTGCACTTTGTACAAACATGTTAATCAAGTTTGCAATAATAAGACCAATAAGTCCCATAAACAAAATATTGCTCATTGACGATAGATCAGCATTGGTAAACCAACCATACAATGCCATAGTCCCAAACATTGCCGCAGCAATAATAAAGACATAAAACACTGATGAAGCTGTATACACATACAACACAGGCGCTAAAAATATCCCTTGCAACCCACAAAACACCATAAATAATAATGACATCGTGCTGTAGTTCAATGTCTGATGACTCATCGACATGTACATTAACAAGCCAAAAGATGCAAGCCCTAAGGCAATAACGACAAACATGTTTGACATGAGTGATTTAAACAAGACTGGATTAACTTCTGGTGACAAATAATACGACACCGCTGCTGTCACAGCAAGTCCTGCGCACATCCATCCATATACTTTTTGCATGAATCCTTGCGCAACAGATCCAGAGTAACGTTGATTGTTGAACATAATTGTTCCTTTCATAAAAAAAGCTACATATCAACATTATATTGCACTATTTCAAAATAAAAAGCCATAAAGAAGGTATCTGGAAAAATAAAAACTATAGACTCTCTTGCAAGGTTGTAGTAAAACGATAACCAATGATATGTCATTTACGAAAAAAGGAGCATAATGAAACATACTCAATTACTGTATATAAGTTCTATTGCAGTCATCATAACATGCTGGAATGGATCAATGGTCAACACAACCAGCGATAAAAAAAGACCGGATGTTAATTTTTGTGGAACCATTGAAGATTACAACCACACCTTTAACGCAGAAGATATTTTAATTGGTGACAAATACGAAAAAGTACCATTTTATCTGCCTACACCTACAACAAAAGCAGCAACAGCAAAATCAACAACCGATATTAATCCTGCACAAAACCAAGTGCTGTTAGATTTACAAGAAATAAGAACAATTGAAGCAAAACACACAACTGATCCCGTTGAACATCAATTAACGATCAACAATAAAAAATATGTCGCCGTAGAAGTTACAAGCATCACGGGAACAAAAAATGAATACCTTGTTGAAAGTTATAGAAAAATAAGCTGCTTACACATCGACAAAGGTCCAGATAATGATCAAAAACCAATAGAACAAGAACGCAAGCTCGATTTTATCGCTCTTAAAAATTTAACTATTAAAAATTATAAATCGGCAACAGATGTAAAAAAATCTCAATCGCACGATTACAACGAATCAGAAAAAGCTCAAGCCGCATCTGCCACAGAAAAAATCCTTGACCAAATTGAAGAAAAAGTAAACAATTTACCTAAAGAAGATCCATCAAATTATGAAAAAATAAAAGAATCTCTTCTAACGCTTCTTAAGTCTTTACGTGATCAGCTACAAAAAGTACTGAACATGATTAAAGGCTAACACGAGCAACAAAATATTGTAGGAGCTTTGTATGCCTATCTCAATAACAAAAGATAATTTCGACCACGAAATTAAACAATGTGATAAACCGGTTATCATTGATGTGTTTGCAACATGGTGCGGTCCTTGCCAACAAATGAAACCTATCTTTACAGATTTAGCAAAAGAATTTGAAGGACGTTGCAAGTTTGCAATGCTTAACGTCGACGAAGTTCGCGATCTTTCTATCATGTTTGGCGTAACATCTGTGCCAACATTTGTATTTTACTACAATGGTGAAATGCATTCTAAAGATACAGGTTATATGAGCAAAGAAGCTTTAAAAAATCGTATCGAAGAATTTATCGCTTCAGTATAAAAACAAAAAAGGTGGATTAAAAAACCACCTTTTTTTATATCTACTTTATAAAATCTATCTTCCAACTTCCTGACCGATAGGAAGCACAAGCACAGCGCATTATAACAGCACCATTATTGCTGTATAAATACCACGTACTAAATATTTTTTGCGCTTCTGGTTCATATTCTAAATGCATTTCTTGATAATTTACCTGGTGTTTCAAAAAATCTTTAGGCAACCATATTCCAGAATTATGCATAATGTTGTTCATAATGCGCTCAAACGTACTGTACGATATCTGCCGTGTCTTTATCTGCTCACTCAGCTGAGGATCTAACACAAGATCACATCCACCAAACTTATTATCAAAAAAACTTTTACTTTGCTCAGGTTTTGATCTATCTGCTGCATACTGCATAGTACCAATTAGAAACACACTGCATGTCATAAGATGTTTATACATATTCTTCTCTTAACAATTAACTTATAGATTCTAAGGGTAACACATAACCCTCTGGCGTCATATGCGCAACAGCTATCCCGGAAAATATATGTTTATTGCACCAACAAGACCAAAAATTAGTAAGCGATCTTGTCACAGGATCGAAAACTAATCTCATATTTTGTATCGTATAATGTTGTTGAAAATTCATTTCTTCCGAAATAGATGGTCGCAATATCGTAATATACATAGCATACACTGCCTGCGTTAAACGTAAAATTGTAATTTCTTGTGATTGTAATGCTTGTTGCAATGCCCCATTACCGCGGGTGCTACAGTGTCTAGGTTCTAACTCTTGCCTAAAGGGGTATGCGTTAATATCGCAAATTACAATCTCTTTACAATCACTATCATCAACACATACGATATCCCCACTCATCGCAGATCCTTGCGTCGATCCACGAACATGTACTATCTGATCAAAAAATGCAGGCGATTGTGAAGCATAACTGATATCAAATGCTACCAAAAAAAATAACATCACATAAAAGTACATACAAAATCTTTCTAATTTACGTTACAGAAAACATACTCTATGAACATGTATATTCAATAACAATTCTGATTGCTATTTTCAAAACAAAACATCTTTTTTTCATTTTGAATTATACAAACAGGTATTTTTAAGCAATATCTTTTTCAACAACTGATCTTTTTGTGCATTGTACAGGTAACCCAATACTTTTTACTAATTTCCATTCACCATTTTTTTTACGCATATATAACATCACACGGTCCCAATAAGATGTATCAGGATCTATCGTCCAAAAAACCTTGATTTTATCACAAGATATTGCATCATACTGAACACGCTGAACTACTCGATGACCTTTAGATTTTAACCAAGGCAATACAGCACCAACCGCTACATTATAAATATTATAAATGTCATAAAGCTGCAATCGTCCTACATTAAGCCAAGAATCAGTCTCTGGGCATACAATAACATGAGATACTTGTGGATCACGAACATTTCCCACAATATCTACACGATTCCAATCTTTAACCAGCTCATCATAACTCATACAACACAAGTCTGGCTCTGATGCTCTCGCAACAACTGGACTGTTTGATAAATTTTTTGATGACGTTACTACCAGAGAACTCGTAGTACTCAAATGAAGAGTACGCAATTCTGGCTTTGATGCTTTCACAACAAAGGTTACGACAAGACACGCTAACACAATGATTTTTTTATTCACAATACACTCTTTCATATTAAAAATTTTGATATGCACAGTGTATCAAAAAATATAAAAACTTTATTAATTCCTACAAAACCCTTATTGTTGCTAACAAAATAAAAATAGCCACGACAAATGTATGTCGTGGCTTCATATCACAAGTAATTTTTAAATAGAAAAATAATACTTAACAGCTCTGCATTATCCAAGCACCTTCTGCATTTTTAAATGCCATTGTTTTTGACGTAAGAGTCATGCCATCATTAGTGTCAATCTCAAAAACGAAAAACACAACTTGCGCGCATTCATCATATTCTATACGCATAGATTGATTGGAAATATAGGCCTAAAAAATATATGCTGCTTTATTTTAGACAAAAAGAAAGCAGTGTTTATATCTGCATAAACACTGCCTGAATAACGATCAATTGTATTGCAACCGCAGCTAAGGTGAACGAAATTTTACAGGACAATTCAAATACGCGCCCCATATCTTCCCCTTTATCCTAACCCTGTCTGCTTTAACTGTACAAAAAATAAAAAAAGGTTTGCAATTGTTTTTATAAAAAAGATCTCACATATAGATCTGCTTATTGAAAACCGGGTAAATCCAAAGGTATTATTGAGCTTTTTTATCCTGAATCTCAACGCCTAAAGCTATCAATTGATCACGTATCTGATCAGAAAGTGCCCAGTTTTTCTCCAAACGAGCCTTTTGACGCATATCGAGCAATTTTTGAATCTCAGGAGTAATTACTACCTCGTCAAACCACAAAGGCTCAAGGGTTAGGCCCAGAACATGTACGATAAAATATCGAACTAACGCTTTAGCGTGACTATCAGATTCTAAAACTGCCATTTTTTCAAATAAAACACCAAACATTGCCGATGTATTCATATCATCTTTAAGGGCATCAAACATCTGCTCAACAATCAAATTATTTTGCACCAAGCCTGTATCATGTACCGTTTTTTCAGAAACATCTGCAAAAAACTGTACGATTTTTTTATAAGCTTTTTGAGCGGCGTCTAAATCTTGAAACGAGAAATCTAAAGGATTTCGATAATGATGTTTTAAATAATAAAAACGAACAACCATAGGATCATATTTTTCAAGCACCTCATGTAATGTGAAAAAATTACCTAAAGATTTAGACATTTTTTCTTGGTTAATGCGGACAAAAGCATTGTGCAACCAGTATGTTGAAAAGATTTCTGGATACAAGCTTTCAGATTGAGCAATCTCATTTTCATGATGTGGAAACATAAGATCCATACCACCACCATGAATATCAAGCGGCCCTTTAAATATGTCTCGTGCCATTGCTGAACATTCAATGTGCCAACCAGGACGGCCCTGACCCCAAGGACTTGAGTAACCTATCTGATCATCTTTTTTCCAAAGCGCAAAATCTAATGGGCTTTCTTTGCACGTATCTACATCAATACGCGCACCTGATTGCAAGTCTTGTATCGATTGCTTTGACAGTGCTCCGTAATTTTTAAATGTTGCTACACGGAAATAAACACTTCCATCGATTTCATAAGCAGCACCTTTGTCGATTAAACCTTGTACAAATGCAATTATTTGATTAATCACTTCAGTCACTCGTGGCTGATACTCAGGCTCAATACAATTAAGGCGTTTCATGTCTCTACCAAAAGCTTGGATGTATCTTTTGGTTATTTCGCCAAACCGAGTTATATCGCCAAGCTCAACAACTGCTCTTTTTAAAATTTTATCATCAATATCTGTGAAATTACGCGCATATGTTACTTGGTAACCCGCAAACGTTAACATACGATACACGACATCAAATGTAACATAACAACGACCATGCCCAATATGAGGATAATCATAAGGAGTTATGCCACAAATATACATACGCACTTTGTTATCTTCATGCGTTGTAAAAGCTTCTTTTTTTTGAGTAAGCGTGTTTGTAAAAACAATCATATATTTTTCCGTCACATAACCAAACAATAACATTATAAAAATTATACCCAATTTCAAAAAAAAATAGTATCATAAAACAATCTAACAGCTAAAGTCATCCCACGATGCAGCAAACATTAGACAGACAAATTCAGGAGAAGATTGAATGGCATTTGAAAATAAAAGAATGGTAGTAACAGTTGCATACTTAACCTTCAGCTTAGCTTTTATGCAATGCACTGTTTTTGCAGATACACAAGAAGCAAACAAAAACAACAAAGCTCCATCTGCAAAATCTACCAAAGTGTATCCATCCAAAGTAGATTTAGAACAACGTCTAAATCTTCACGATGGCAATTACATCATAGAAAACATCTATGTTGATGGTAATATTGTTGTATCCAAAAATGCAATCTTGGCCGCAAGCACTCTTAAAATAGGAAATGTATTTAATGTACATCAAACAGCTTCTACTATTAAAAATTTATACAAACTCAAATATTTTCATCATATAAAGATATTTGCAGAACCTATAGAAGAAAAACCAAGCAAGAAAAAAACAGACATTGATCAAGATAAAGATGATGAAACAAAACCACGCAAAGTAAACTTGTACATCGTGGTTCAAGAAAAACCAAAAGTAAATAACATTTCATTTACAGGTAACAAAGCTTTAACTGAAAAAGATCTTAAAGAACAACTCAACACTGAAGACATTAAAACATTGGTTGAAGAAGAGCTCAAACCAATCATCACTAAAATCAAAAAGATCTATCACAAAAAAAATTATCACAATGTTAAAGTAACAGCTAAACTCGTTGCTGATAAAGACAAAACGGTATCTGCAGAATTTACGATTGTTGAAAATAAAAAATCATATTTAAATCGTATCTCATTTAAAGGTAATAAACATATTACCGGCAAACAACTCAAACGTATCATGTATTCTCAAGAAGATTGGATCTTGAGCTTTGTAAACCGCGCAGGTGTTTACAACAATGAAATGCTTGAAGCTGATAAATATATGATCGAAACAGCATATCGCAACAACGGTTTTATTAATGCAAAAGTAGTAAACGTTGAAGCTATAAAAAATACTGACGATAATCATTTCCATATCATCTTTACCATTATAGAAGGTGAAAGATATCGCATCAAAGAAATTATTGCTGAAGGTAACGATGTCGTGCCATCAGAACGTGTGCGCTCTGTTATACCTATATATGAAGGTCAACTCTATTCATCTGAAGCTATAACAACAGCTCTTGATAATTTACGTATCTTATGGGGTGAGTTTGGTTATATCTTTGCAGATATAGAACCAAACATATCGCTTGATGATGAAAACAAAACGGTCTCTATTACGTTTAACACTGATCTTAAAGATCAAGTATACCTCAACCGTATAACACTTCGCGGTAACAAAAAAACACGTGACAAAGTTATTCGTCGCCAAATTCTTTTAGAAGAAGGTGAATTAATCACCAACCAGAAAATGGAAGTTTCAAAAGCTTGTGTGGGTCTTTTGGGTTATTTTGATCCAAAAAATGGTGTTGCATGGAAAACAACTCGTATTGACAACACGCATGCTGATTTAGACTTGATGCTTACTGAAGTTAAAACCGGTAGCTTCTCAGTTAACTTAAGCTTTGGTGGTTCACCAACCAAACAACAAACACCTCAAACTGGATTAACGGGTAACATTAGCTTTGGTGATAGAAACTTCTTAGGATCTGGTATCGCTGTTGCGGGTTCTGCTGACGTTTCGCAAAAATTCAAATCATTCCAAGGTTCTTTAAGCAACCCATGGCTATTTGATCGCCCGATTCGTGGTTCTATGGCAGGATTTATCAAATCATCTGAATATGATGACGAAGTAAACTTTGCAGAAAACCCTCCGGTTGAAAACGTAGTTGGAGGAGCTTTTGGTATTGGATATGTAAGTAAATTACTTGGTAGCGTTACATTTGATGCAAACGTGAACGTTGAATGCATCACCTATACAACCAAACAAGAAGCTGCTAAACGACTCAGCGCTCCTGATCGAATCATTGCAGACGTTATGCTTGAAAAATATTTCAAAAACGGTAATCAAATATCGTTTATTGCAAACTTAAGCAAAGACATTCGTAATGGTTCAGTATTTCCTACCAATGGTTATCAATGGAGCTGGCAAATGCAATATACATTGCCGGGTTGGAAACGAAATCTAAATCCTACTGATTGTTGCTTACCAATACAAAACAACTGCTCTAACTTCCACTACTTTAGAACAGAATTTGACACATCCTTTTATACACCTCTGGTCGGAGAACATGATCTTATTTTATGTCTCCATGGTAAAGTTGGCATTATCCAGCCATTAAAAAGTTATAGAAATGGCATAGAACTTTCTGGTGATATTCCATGGAAAAACTTGTACCACATCGGTGGACCGACAACAATTCGTGCTTATACCTATGGTCAAGTTGGACCAACATGGAAAGAAGATTCACTAGGTGCATCTAAAGCATTATGCTTTAACGCTGAATTTATCATTCCAGTATCTGCAAACTTAAATACTCGCGCTGTAATTTTCTATGATGGTGGTGCTGCATGGGATACTCCATATCTTTGCGCTTTCCAAGCAGCTGCAAAAGCTGTTGGTCAATCTTTTGATAAAGATTTAGCAAACAACAACTTCTTTTACAGACATAGCGTTGGGGTTGGTGTCCGACTCAAATCACCAAGCCCTATGCAGGTTGATTTTGGTATAAAATTAAATCCAAGCAAAAGATATAGAAAACATCTCACAGAATTGCACTTTAATATGGATCATTCATTCTAAAAAGATAAAAGGCACAAGCAGGAGAAATATGACCAATAAACAATTACTCTGCATCGTTGCATGCGTAACCATTGTCATGATATTTCTGCTTGTGCACAAACAAAATAAAATCATTAAACATTTATATGAACTTCAAATTTTAACTGAAGAAAAAAACAGTTTAATTGAACAGAAAAAAGAGCTTATGCTCAAACTTCATACCATAACTCAACTATCAACTATTGAACAAAAAGCACAAAAAGATGTACATCTACAATATATGCACCTTAATGATATAAAACCGATTTCCACAACATCAAAGGATGTACATGGAGCTGTACCACAATAACTTTATACGTTCAATCATTGTTGTTATTTTTTGTTGTATTCTTTACAGCATCATAACCGTTAATTTGTATTTTACTCAAATACTGCAAAACAATTTCTTTAAAGATCTGGGTGAAAAACAGTACAATGTTACCATCCAAACATTTCCACAACGTGCTTGTATCTATGACCGAAACAACAACCCAGTCGCAATCAACAAAGATAGCCTGTCTGCATTTATTTTACCAAAGGCCCTACAAGACAAAGATGAACTGCTTTCTTTTTTACAACAACATTTTCCTCAGGCATATGAGCGCTTTGATCAATACAAAAATAAAAATTTTATGTTTATCCAAAGAAATCTCACGCCGCAGCAACAAGAGCTCATACAAAAATCAAACAACTGTAATATTCATATTTTAACAGAATCAAGCCGCTTCTATCCGTATGAAGCTATGGGTACCATCATAGGCATAACTGATATCGATAATCATGGATTATTTGGACTTGAGCTGCAATACAATAAAAAATTACAGGGTACTCCAACGACTTATAAATTGAAAAAAAATGCAAAATCACATCACTTTTATTTTTCAAAAGAAATGACTCAACAAGGTTATGATGGCCAACCTATCACGCTAACCATCGATGCTATTTTACAACATAAGTTTCAAGCTATTTTACATGATGCCGTACAAAAACATGGTGCTCAAGAAGCTGGTGCTCTTGCTATGGATCCACACACAGGAGAACTGATTGCTATTGCGTCATATCCGTATTTTAATCCAAATGAAACTAAAAAATTAAATATGGAGCATACCAAATGTCGTCCTGTTACAAACTGTTTTGAAACAGGATCTGTTATCAAAGTATTTGCAGCACTAGCTGCACTACAAGAAGGTGTCACCTCTTTAGATGAAAAAATAGACTGTCTTAACACCAAAGAAACATATCTTGATCATTTACGCATACGTACCGTTATTGCAGCTGGAGTTATTACCTTTCAAGAAATTATGGAACAATCAAACAATATCGGAATCGTCAAAGTTATGAAACGACTTGGTGCCGATTTATATGATTATTATAAAATGGTTGGTTTTGGAGAATACACAGGATTACATTTCCCTGGAGAACAAAAAGGATTTGTGAATCATCCTTCTAACTGGTCTGCATACTCTATTCAATCACTTTCATATGGTTATGAGATTACAACATCCCTTCTGCAACTAGCGCGCGGATTTAGCGCGATTGTTAATGGAGGATATTTAGTCACGCCATACTTACTTAAAGATAGTACAAAAGAACAAAAAGGACCTTTGTTCTCACACAAAACGCTTGATGATATGAAAACATTGCTACGATCAACTGTTGAAAAAGGAAGCGGTATGCGAGCTCGTATACCTGGTTATACAATTTATGGAAAAACAGGTACCGCAAATATTTTAATCAACGGACAATACGATGACGATCGACATCTTTATACATTTATTGGAGCTGTAGAGCACAATAATACGATTAGAACTATCGTCTGTTATCTGAAAGATTCTAAAAAATCTACGTATGCTTCACTGATAACAGCACCGTTATTTAAAGAACTCGCAGATGCACTTATTATGCATGAGCAACATGCTCGCGTAGAACCAATGACTCATTTATGATAACGAATATACCAAATTCGGTTCTTGAATACCGCACATTTGATACACAGCTGAACCCGATACGGTACGTTCATCCATAAGTTTTTGAGCAAGCTGTAACAACATATCTTTATGCTGCGTTAACATCATTTCTGCTTCAACGCGACATTCTTGTATAATTTTTGCAACAGCATAATGAAGCTTTGTTGCTATTTCATTGGGCAAATGTACCTGGCTGTGTATAAATTCACTAAAACTCACATCTTTAAACTCTTGAGTCATTCCAAAACGCATGACCATTTCTGTAGCCAAAGCTCGCGCATGTTCTAAATCATTGCTTGCACCTGCGGCACGATGACCTAAAAACATCTCTTCGGCTACACTACCTGAAAGCATCACAATAATTTCTGCTCGCATCTGAACGTCAGTCACTGAATATGATTCTTTTTCTTCTATGCCAAACGTGAGACCTAAAGCGCCACCACGTGGATCGATCGTAACTTTATACAATGGATATGCATATTTTTGATACACGCGAGCAATAGCATGGCCAGATTCGTGTATCGCAGTGTTATAATATTCATCTAAGGAAATATCCATACCAACTGTTTTTTTGCCAAGCAAAATAGAATCATATGCTTCATGCACATGCGACATCGTAACTGCTGTTGCACGATCACGTATGGCTAAAATTGCCGATTCATTTGCAAGCTGTGCTAACTCTGCCCCAGAAAAACCTTTTGTTGCAACTGCAATTTTTTCTAAATCAATATCTTTGCTTATTTTTATTTTTTTGAAATGTAACTGTAAAATTTTATAACGATCTTTTACATACGGTGAATGTATCTTAACCTTACGATCAAATCTACCAGGACGAAGCAATGCTTCATCTAAAATTTCCATACGATTGGTAGCGCCAATAATAATAATAGGTTCTTCATGTTGTTCAAAACCATCCATTTCAGCAAGCAACTGATTTAATGTTTGAGTCAACTCCGTATCACCAGCAAAACTACCCCCCGTTCGCTTATGACCAATTGCATCAATTTCATCGATAAAAATAATACACGGAGCAAAATCACGCGCTATAGCAAATAAGTTGCGCATCCGAGCTGCACCAACACCCACAATTGCTTCGACAAATTCAGTCGCTGTTATGTACAAAAATGGACATCCCGCTTCTCCTGCCAAAGCACGCGCAAGCAATGTTTTTCCATTTCCAGGAGAGCCATTTAATAGTACCCCTTTAGGAACAGTGGCACCCATTTTTTTAAACAAAACAGGATTTTTTAAAAAATCTAAAATATCTTGCAGTTCTGCTTTTGCACTCTCAAGACCTGCTACATCTTTAAATCGTGTGGTAATATCACCTGAATAATAAATACGCACATTAGATTTAGCAAATTTATTTAACCCTTCCATGTCACTTAAAAGAGCGTCTATCTCATTTTCAGACACGGTAACATGAGGCAACAATCTATCTTTAAAAAAATACATTCCCACAATGGATGCTATGCCTGCGCCCAAAATAAAAGGTTTATGTTCTTCTGTAAATGCATGTAATTCTTTTTTATACAAAGTTGCAGCTAAAAATCCTGATGCAGCTGTAGCGCACAATGCTGTGTGATCATGCAACATATTTTCTATAAATTGACGATAAACTGAAAAATAAGGAAAATGAATGGCATATTTTCCTTCAACTGGTTTTTCTTTTTTTTTATGACCAAGCAATGGTGCATCCATTAAACTTAATGATAATCCGCCCAACAACAACAAGCTAAGATTTTTAATCATAAAAAAATACTTTCTTTGTAAGGTTTGTAATCAGAAACTGCTTACATGCAAAATATCACAAAAATAAGGCTTATTCAAATAGCGTTTAATCTATCTATCTTGAAATACATAAATAAAAGAAATTGATTTTTAAATTTATCAATCCTAAAGTTATGTGATATGGTATACCATGATTAAAGCAGCATGTTCATTGATTTGAATAAATGTTACGTAAGGAAAGATGAATGAAACACAAACTCTATACGACAATTTTACTCATAGCGGGGTACGGTTCTATCGACGCCCTCAATGATTATACTAACCACACGTATATGTTTGTTCGACCTATTTTTGACTCGATCAGCATACAACAATCATCTTGGCATAACATTGTCTATAATAAACGAAAACACGGTACAGCTGTTCAAGCAATTGGAATATACGGACAATCGTATCCTAACTTAAACAACTCAGCTTATTTTTTCTTTAATCAAAAAAACAGACTTCGTGTTGATTCTGGTGCTACTTCCACATATCTCACGACAGGTCCTTACCAATTTCAAGATGTTAACAATCCTACATCTGGACAAATTGGTGTAAAATCATTTAATCGCGATATTTTGGGACAATGGCTCGGACTCACTGATGCAGATCAATTGCACATTGAACTCAGCCCACAGTCACGCCAAGCTTGTGCGTTGCTTGAAATTAGCCAAGAACTTGCACGCGTTGTATCATGGCAAATGTTTGAAAACTGGTCTATTGATATTGGCATCCCATTTACATGGGTTGAAAATAACCTTCACGTCTCGGGTGATCTACCAGTCATACAAGCATTTAATCAACCGGATTATACCTATGTTCGAATGCCTACAGGTAATCGTTCATCTATTTCTATCAGCCAAGTTTCAATTGCATTGGTAACAAAATACATGAGCGAAAATGACATACAGGTAAACACAAGCATGGGTGTTATTTTCCCATTCTCAGCACAACCATGTAATGCCGCTATTTTTGAACCGATACAAGGTTTCAATTCACACTTTTGTCTTGATAGCACCGTACATTTTCAATTTCCTATTGTGAAAAAAACACCTGATGCAAAAGATAAAATTTTATGGTTTATCGACGTTCACAACAACTTCTTAGCTCGTAACCACCAACTACGAACATACGACATCAAAGACAAACCGTTTTCGCGTTACATGAAATTACTTGATCGTTATACCAACAAAATAGTTCCTGCGATGAACGCTTTAACTATTCGATCACGCGTTGAACCTTTTAACGTAGTTGATTTTATGACCGGTATCAGATTTAATCACCTTGATTACACCTGCGAAATCGGTTACGAATTGTGGGCACATGGTAGCGAAGTCATTACTCCTGATCCTCAAATCAACCATCCTGTTGGATTCTGGGAAGATGATCGTTATGGAATCGCTTTTATTAACACCGATGGTGTACTTGCAGCTATTGATGGTGGTGGTAACGTTATTCCTTTACCTGCTGGACAACTCGGACAAACAGCAAGCGGTAGTACCATTAACTTTGTTTCTGCACCTGATGCTGTTACAAGCTGCTGTCCAACACCAACCTATACGCAAAAAAATAGATACCTCAGACTCCAAGATTTAAACAGAACAACCTGTGCTGCGCAACCAACTATTACACATCGTTGCTTTGTCGGATCTGGTTTTGAAAACAAAGGTAAACGACATAATGCATTTGCAAACTTTGGTGCTTTCATAGAAGCAGCTCAAAATAATGCTGGTTTATGTTTCTGGGGAGGATGGATCAAAGGAGGATGCACATTCTAACCTTGAAACATTGCTCTAATCATAAAAAATAGACTTTACCGTAAAAATGTGGTTTACTAAAAACCTATGTATCATTATTAGGGTATTTTGTTTTATATAAAAGATTAAGGACGTTTTTATGACCAAAAAATTATTGTTTTCAGCATTGCTCGCAACAATTGCAATGCACGCTTCAGAAGGCAACACAACACCTCGCAGTCTACCATCATCTCCACAACCAGAAGCTAAAAGATCTCCTGTTAAAATTCTTAAAAAAGAAGATCTTAATGCTCGCCAATTATCAGAATCATATGTATCGCTTGGCTATTGTGGAGCATCAACATATACACCTTCATCTGATACAAACGGTGCAACACCAACTCCAATGCGCGATAGTCGATCTAATTTACTAGGACAATCACCGATAATTGACCTCACATCACCAATGCTCAACGCATCTATCGTGGTTCATATTATGGAAACAAGAGCAACGCAAACAACACCTATATGCATACAACGATCATCACAAGCAGAACTTACAAGATTTTCACCTATTGCTCAGACAAATCCTGTTAAGCAACATCCTGCACAAGATCATTTGGTAGGTATGCCTCATAAAAATAAGTACACCGATGATTTATTTCCAGAAAATGTATCATCACCAATGTCTACAAGCTATACTGAGCAACCAACAGATCACGTTGTTGAAGTAGTAGTAAATAGCACAAAAGAATACAATCCGTATCGTCACTGTGCATCTGCGGCAGAGATCATGCAAGCAAGATTCAAAAAGCTATCTGATACGCAGCAAGAAAAATATATAGCTCGCATCGAACAACAGTCAAAAAAATAACGTACACAAAAAAATGCACAAAAAAAGAGCTGGATTTTAGTCCAGCTCTTTTTTTATGATCTATTTCAGAAATAAATTACATCATTCCTGACATGCCGCCCATACCACCCATTGGAGGCATTGGCTGATCTTTTTTATCATCATCTAAATCTGCAATCATAGCTTCTGTAGTCAAAAGCAATCCTGCAATCGATGCAGCATTTTGCAATGCACAACGAGTTACTTTTGCTGGGTCAATAATACCTGCAGCAATCATATCTACATATTGGCCTGATTTAGCATCAAAGCCCATAGTGATAGTGTGTTCACTCATCACACGATTGATAATCACAGATCCTTCATAGCCAGCATTTGCTGCAATGATACGAAGTGGTTCTTCAAGTGCGCGACGAACAATTTGTACGCCAAGGTTTTGATCGCCTGATAACTGTACATTTGCAAGTGCTGTTTGAGCACGAAGCAACGCACAACCACCACCAACCACAATACCTTCTTCAACTGCAGCACGTGTTGCACTTAAAGCGTCTTCAATGCGATCTTTAATTTCTTTCATTTCAACTTCAGTTGCAGCACCTACTTTGATAACGGCAATCCCGCCTGACAATTTTGCCAAACGTTCTTGATATTTTTCTGCATCATAATCTGAAGTTGTATTTTCAATTTGCATTTTGATTTGTGCAATACGACCTGCAATAGCTTGCGCTATGCCAAGACCGTCAATGATTGTTGTATCATCTTTAGTCACAACCACTTTTTTTGCACGACCTAAATCTTGTTCCATAACGGTATCAAGACTCATGCCTTTATCTTCAGAAATAACAGTTCCACCTGTTACAATCGCGATATCTTCAAGCATTTCTTTGCGACGATCACCAAAACCAGGAGCTTTGATAGCTGCTACTTTCAATGTCCCACGAATTTTGTTCACAACAAGTGTTGCAAGTGCTTCGCCTTCGATATCTTCTGCGATGATCAGCAAGCTACGGCCTGTTTTTGCAACATTTTCAAGTGTTGGAACAAGTGATTTCATGGTTGCAATTTTTTTATCGTAAATCAAAATCAATGGATCGTTCATCACGGTTTCCATTTTTTCTGAATCAGTTACAAAATACGGTGATAAATAACCACGGTCAAATTGCATACCTTCTACAACGATAAGTTCGCTTTCAGTACCTTTTGCTTCTTCAACAGTGATGACACCATCTTGGCCAACTTTTTCCATCGCTTGAGCAATGCGCTGACCGATTTCAGTGTCATGATTTGCTGAAATAGTTGCAACTTGTTCGATTTCTTTTGGATGAGTTACTGGTTTTGCCATAGCGTGCAAAGCTTTTACAACTTCAGCAACCGCTTTATCAATACCACGTTTCAACTCAATTGGATTTGCGCCTGCAGTAACAAACTTGTTACCTTCTTGAAAAATTGCTTGCGCAAGTACCGTTGCAGTCGTTGTACCATCACCAGCAACATCTGCGGTTCTGTTTGCAACTTCTTTAACCATCTGAGCGCCCATATTTTCGAGTTTATCTTTTAACTCGATTTCTTTGGCAACCGTTACACCATCTTTGGTAATAGTTGGAGCACCGAATGATTTTTCGATAGTTACATTACGACCTTTGGGCCCAAGCGTTACTTTAACAGCATTTGCTAAAGTATTAACGCCTATCAGGATCTTGCTGCGAGCTTCAGATCCAAATAAAATTCTTTTTGCCATAAAACTTTAACCTTTTATTTTTCAACAATACCTAAAATATCGTCTTCTTTGACCACTAAAAACGATTCTCCAGCTTTTGTGCCTGCGTATTTTGCAAAAAATACCGTATCACCTACTTTAACTTGCAAAGGAATTATTTCACCTTTTTCGTTACGACGACCAGTTCCTGTTGCTATTACAACACCAGTCTGAGCTTCGCCCTTTGCAACATCTGGAATATATAAACCGCCGGCAGTTTTTGTTTCTTCTTCTACGCGTTTTATCCACACGTTATTGCCAAGCGGGCGGAAATTTTGAAACATCTTCTACCCTTTACGTTATGCATTACAAATTCATTTGTTTTGGAATGTCCCTACAATAAAAATTGTAGCTCAACCAGTATATTTTTCAACCCACCCAAATAGGGTTGTATAACTTTAATCGTTACCTATCCAGTCATCATAAACACAGTGCTTCACAGCACGTTACAACCATGCTACTTACGATGCTTGAGATGTCGATTTATTTTTTTTCTGCTCTGCGTATCGCTCTCTTGTAGCTACACAAGAAGCACATGCCACATTAAAAAATGACTCATACGTTTGATCTACATAATACCTAACGCACAAACCCCGACTATCTTCATGATTTACTCGAGCAACTACTGTGTCGCTACAAGCTGCAGATTGCGATACTTGATCGCTTGCTTGCACGTGACCAAACCATAACAATACTGCAAACAATAAAAAATGATTACTCATTCTTACCTTGTTCTTCTTTTGTTTGTTCAATAATTTCTTTAACTTTTTCAGGAGTTGGCTGATACAGGTCGAAAACGTTGCCACCTGAATCTTTAACGCCAAGCATAACACCATGAGGTGCAACGATTGGTTCATTTATAAATTCAATGCCTTGTTCTTTCATTTGAGCATGAAAGGCTACTAAATCTTGCATAATTTCAAATACAACGCCCGTACGAACATTGTCTTGAGCATTCTCTACAGGACACAACCCAAGCTTCACACAACCCAAATCAAACTCAGCCCAACGATCCTTGAGGTGAAAATTAAGCTTAAATCCAAATTTTTTATAAAACTCTACAGCTTTTTCTAGGTCAGGTTGCATAAATATAACCATGCCTAATTTGATTGGTCCATGTTCCATACGATATACCCCTGTACATAATGAAAATAATATCTATGTATAGTGTACCAGAAACAGACCCAACAGGTAAGTCAGAAAAAAGGAATTTCTAGCGTAGCAAAATCTTAAAATAGCGTATGCCCACCAAATACATCTTCAAACTCCTGGTTTGACTCATCAGAATCATTTACAGAACCAAAATCATCCAACCAATCATCGTCTGATGTAACTCTATCTGCCATAGAAAGATCACTCGCTGCATCATCTACATCTTCAGATCCAAACAACGGACTATCTTCTTGTACCACAGGAGTGAGCGTCTGTGTTGCAATTTCAGCATACGTCAAACTTTTAGGAATTGACGATTGCGTCGCAACTTCAGCATACGTAGCGACCTTTGGTACGGGATCTTGTTGAGTTGTTTGTGTCTGAACATACTGTACAACAGGACGATTTATTTGCATCAAATCATACAAACTTGGATCCCGTTGCAATACATAGATAAATTTGTCATAGCTCGTTAAACAGTCTTGAAAATTAATGCCAAATTGTACAAAAATAAGAATAATCTCTTTCATTTTTGCATAACTAAGACTAAAAGCTCGTCCTCGGGCAATAGCATCATTTTGAGCTCTCCAAATAGCATGTGATAACGTTTTGCAAAAACCTAAACGAAACCAAGCCTCACTACTACCCCAAAAAGGATCACTACTCAGAATATGCTGTAAAAACAGAGGCAACTTGAGCTGTATCGCAGCACGCATATCTTCAATACGCGTTATCAAGTCAGGATTGTTAGCAAAAATAGCAATCAATTGCGACTCAAATCTGTTAATAGCTGCTTCATTTCCAACATGGTCCGCGGAAGCAAATTGGAGGGTTTCATAAATTCTTGAAATTTCATCATAACGCCCTTGTTGCTCCATGTAACCTATCCAACGAGCTCGCTGCTCAGGAAAAAACACAAACGAAGACTTCTGATCTTCTGACCTGCCAACCGTAACAGCATCCAAGACAACTGTATCAGTATCACTATCAACATCATCAACAAAGGTCGATCTTGCCGCCTCTGCTGCAACGATACGCATACTTTGTAACGTAAGCGCAAACAAAGAACATAAAATTAATACTTTTTTTATCACAGTAACCCCCATCTTGTAGAGTTATGATACAAAAAAACTGCCTTAAAAAGCAATGTTTGCTCAAAAAAGTTAACTAAGAACTTTCACGTTAAAGGTCATGGCTAAAAGTTATTTACGGAATATTCATTTTTAGTAAATTTGACAACGCAAAAGCCATACGTTTTCCAATCACCTTTTGCACCAATCCACCAACAGGGAAATTGCGATAGATCGAAAAATAGCGCTCAAATTCATCGACACCGTCAAGCAATCGAGCAGCGCTGTATCGACCCATAGCCGCAGCAATCGGTAGCCCTGCGCATGATGCTATGTAAAAACGATACGGATACTGCTTATCAACACCAATCAATGGCGCTATGTCTTTGGAAATGCCAATCAAACCTGACCAACGATACTCAAATTGCAGGTTCATAGTTGGAAATTGTGCATTAAAATAATCAGTTAATTTTTTGACAATACGCATGTACGCGTAATTATCGACATACGAATAGGTAGAAAAAAAATCACTCCCGCCAAGCAACAGACGATTATCTGCCGTTAGCCTGAAGTAGTTATAAATGAACTGCGTGTCCCAGCACATCAAATTTCGATCAGGAAATATTGTTTTGATTTGTTCAGGTGTCAACTGCTGCGATGCCATTACATACGTTTGGACTTGAAATACGTCATCCTTGAACAAACCCATATCAGGCAAGTAACGATCAACTGATACCACGATGTAATCAGCGCGCACTTGACCATACGGAGTGCGCACCTCGTGCTCTTGTATGCTGGTAACAGGCGTTTCTTCAAAGATCAACACCCCTAAATCTTGTAATTTTTGCTTCATACCTTGGCAATAAGCATACGCATCAATACCAAAGGTGTTTTCATACAACACGCCACCCATATACCCAGCACTACCAATCATCTGCTGAACCGACTGTTGATCATACAACTTCGCAGGATACCCAAATTGGGATATAGCTTCATACTCTTTGACCAGACCCTTGAGTCCGCGACTATTATTTGCCACGACCAGCGTATCTTCCGGAGAGTAACGACACGATAGATCATGGTGCTCAATATTGTTACGAATCAGATCAACCCCGCCATTAATCAATGCCCAAATATTTTTAGCCCCCTGCTGACCATAACGACCAACAAAGTCAGCACATGAAAGCTCTGCGTTGGGCGTTATAAAACCAGAACTTTTTCCACTTGCCCCAGCACCACAAAAATACTGTTCGAGCAACGCCACTTTTTTACCTCGCAGCGCCCACGCCTGAGCAGCGCTAAGCCCAGCCATGCCACCACCAACAATGACCACATCAACATCAATTGATTCACGCAAAACAGGCACCGCTGATCGCTTAAGATACCACAACACATTATCATTTGGTTTCATCTGTGCTTTCATACTACTCTTACCTTTTTTTAGATAGGTTTTATATCACCACTGCACGAGCAACACCTATACCATGAAACATAGATATTTGCACTGCCTTTATACAGCAAGCCATTTCATAAACATGCGTACAACTGATGGGTTTTGAGTTGGCAGCTCCTGAATATTTTTACCGATCCAGCGCAACTCTTTTGATTCTCTATTTTGAACAATCGATTCATCTGTTGTCACGCGTAGTAAAAAACGTACATCATAATGATCATGTTCAGCTTCTTTAGGATTTGCCGGAATGGTATGGATATCGATATCAAAAATCGATATTGATACAGGTTCGATGCCCATGATGCCCGATTCTTCCTGGGCTTCTTTGATAGCTACTGCAAGTACATCGCTATCACCATCACAATGACCCCCAAGCTGAAACCAATTGTTTAACTTCATATGATGGAGCAACAATGCTTTTGAACCATCCTTACTTTGCAACCAACAAGATGCTGTAATATGACCCTGCGCCAGTGATCGCTCAAAGCAATCAGGGTTAGCATGTATAAAATCAAGCATGCGTTGCTTAAAGGAAAGCTCTGCTTGATCTGCTGGATGATAATTATTAAGTAAATTAATAAGATTTTGTCGGTGCATAAAACCCCACGTAGAAAAAAGAATATATTGGTATGAACATAAAAATATAACAGATTTTCAGATACTTGTAGATACTCCTGCGCATTGACAAAGCCAAAGCACAATGCATATCTTTGAACAAGAAACAATATCCCGTTTTTATTAAAGGAGTTTTTATGCACATACAAGAATTTGCCCAACAGTTCGCAACTGAATTAGCAAACCAAATGTATCAAGATATTTACCGCGAAATAGTGATGCAGCATATCATAGCGGCTATCAAGGCTGGATTAATTGCAGGATTGATTATGGCCGTTGTTGGCACAATCATCGGTATGCTCAAAATTACCAAGCTCGACCTAACGACATACACCGGCTGCATGCTATCAGGACAATCTAAAGGATCAGCTCCTTTTGTAGCTGGCTTTATTTTCCACATGATCGTATCAGCAGTACTTGGCGTTGTGTACCTATACCTCATACATACATTTAAACTACCTGCAACACTACAAACCGGCATCATACTCGGCGTTTTAAACACTCTTTTTTCGGGAACTTTGATGCTCGTGATGGACGTTATCAATCCATGCGTACGCAGCGGCAAAGTAGAACGTATGGGCTTTATGGTAACAGCTCAAGGCTTACCTGCAACATTAGTCTACTTCTTTTTACACATCGTATACGCTGTTTGCGTCATCAAATTCTTAGCGTAATCCGACCAACAAAATAGGCAGGCTTAAAACACCTGCCTATACAATTAAAGATTTACTCTTTAAATAGTCGCAATTTCCGCATTGGCTAATTCACGAGCAAAAGCTTTATTTATATCTTCTTGCGTAGCCACGGTTACTTTTTCAGCTGCTTGTAAAACTGCTTGCGCTACCCCCTGCTCTTCAAGCATAGCCGTAACACATTCAAGCGCAAGTAACACTGTAGGCCGTGATTGCACAGCCCCAAAAACTCCACCAAGAGCCTGTATAACTTTTCCTGAAACATGAAAATTCGTGCCAAATCTAACCACAGCTTCAACTCTTTGTGGTCCTGTAGACGCTTCTATTTGCTGACCAAGATGTTTTAATGCCGCAACAATTTCTGCATTACGCTTATCGCGCATCGACCCATAATTCTCTGGATACCGTACAACATCTTCAGAAGCATTAAGCGCTATAGTTTCAAAAACATAATACAATGCTTTACCAAGATTTTGGATTGTTTCACGTAGACTAGTACACATATGAACAGCATGAAGCATTTGACGATTTAATTGTAACAAATAACAATTAACATCAAGCAGCCGCGACGCCAAAAGAATCTTGTTATTTTTATTTGCATCATAAGCCGCATCTGCAAAGCTCACAACATTTGTTAAGAAACCATTTTGATATGGTAATAATTTTTGCATAACTACAGCTTGTGATAAAACATCACACATCTGTCTATGTAATTGTTGTTGCAAAGCTGTACCAACAAAACTTTGCATTTTTTTATAATCAACACCATGAACATCTAAACATGCTGCTACTTGTGGATCCAGAAAAAATTCTTGCTCATATTGCGCGTAACCCTGAGAAATTGCTTGAGACAAGGCGTTTTGGCGCTGTGACCATTGATGTTGCAGTTCACGATCAAAGCAACGGTCATGACTAAAATCACATGCGTCATGTTGACTTTGCAACGCCTCATCATAAACAATATTCTTTTCTATATTTTCTTTTAAAAACTGCGCTTCTTGCAAAGCTAGCTGATTTTTTTCATCGATAACCTGCAGAACTTGTCCTATTCGCAAGCTATACTTTGCTTGGTCATAATATAAACATTCAAGTTCTTGATTAGTTTTTACCCATTCTGCTTGTGCAATTTTCAATTGATTCAAAAGATTTATAGACGTAAACGGATGACAAATTCGATCGATACAAGATCGCTTATTAAAAGAATCTAATTGATCTTCTATATCTTTAATTTTATTACCCTTTACCCTCAAATCAGCTCGTTGTTGATCAATAAAAATATCCATTTTTTCTTTTTTTGCTATAAGATCTGGCATTATCTCTTTTTCTATTGCGTCTACTGATGCATGTTTTAACTCATGAGCAAAATTAACAGGTTTTTGCTTAATACCATTCATCTTCCAATCACATTCTCGTATTGCAACCTTTATTGCTTCTATTTCAGCTTTTAACTCTAACAGAACTAATGCTTGTTGATAATCCGTATCGGTCAATCTATCCTTAGCGTGATACGGTATGCCATCAAAACCATGTCGCGTTGCATCAGCAATAAAACTCAACTTAGGATTTTGTTGCGTAAATTTCAAAAAAGGCTTCTCAAGCATGCAAAGCTTTTGAGATAAAACTGCTTGCTGCGCCGATATTTCCTGAATCGACGATAAAGAATTAAAATCTATACATTTGCTTACTCTATTTGCAACGATTGATTTAAAATCTGAAAAGTACTTCAATAACGTAGATGATGAAGATTGTAAATTATAACCAGATAACAAATCTAAGCGAGGTTGTTCAGAACGCAAATTGCTATTTGTAAGACACGATTTTTCTTGCTCATTTCTTCCATCCCTATTAAAACAATTATGCAAACCCACAAGACACTCTATCGAGTTGTCGTTTGAAGTACATGAACAATTTATTGCTTCATATTGAGCAGCAACACTCGTTTGGTCTGCAGTATTCACTAGATCTTCAGTTCCTTGCAGCATTAACAAATCAAAAAAACAACATCTTGCAATAAGCGACTCATGAAAAGACTTTCTTTGCATGACTACTTTTGCCACAGCAACTTGAACTATAGGCGTTTTTGCAAAAATATTTGCCAATTCAATTTGGGCAATTTGTCTCATAGAAAAAACAGATGAATAACTAAAACATGAAAATAAGAATATTGTGTTTATTGTTTTTAACATAGACGTTTCTTTTTCAAAGCATTATGTAGCATACAGTATATTTTCATTACTACGATTTTAAAAAACCTTAAAACCCATCCCCCCTATCTTTTAAATTAACTTTGATTAACGACAGAGCGGATTTGTTTATGCTTCTTTTTTTTGTTGTTTAAAATACCCATCCACTTGCTTTAAGTCTTTGCCTGATCCAAAAACTTCACCTGTTGATAGTTGTATCAATCCAAACAATAACAATGCTGATACGTTTAAAAAATGTGCCACAATAGAATCCTTGTAAGTATATAATTAGTAAGCTATATGAACTGCTCGTTTATACTTATAAGGTATTTTAATTATTTTAACAACATTAATATAAGTAATTAATGCAAGATATTTTGTACATTCAGGCAACTAAACCCAAACGAAAAACAGATTAAAAAAATAAGCTTCCGTTAAAAAACAAGGGAAGCCGCAAAAAAAATTATTAGAAATAGTACGTATAACTCAAAAACTTTGTAATTATTACTTTTCAGAACCAGCGTTAACAACCCCCTGCTCAAGCTGCTCTTGCAATACACGCTGCTCCTGTAAAACCTGCGCCATCGTTGAAGCATAAATATGCCGTATGCAAAACTTAGACATATCATCAATGCCATAACCTGGTAACGTTTTTAAGTAATCATATTCTTTTTTCAAGTCAGAATGCTCAAGACCTGCCCAATCAATTTCAGCACCATTTGCAAACTGAGGATGGTGTGCGCCATTAGCTAAAATTACCTCTTCAATATTACCCAAAAACTGCGCCCTATTAAGATCGCTATGACACAAACAATACTTTAGCTGCTTAAACAACTGACTGCCCAGCTCTATAGTAATATTATTAAGTTCTTTCAATCGTTCTAAAGAGCCTGGAAACTGATAACCCTCATGCACAGCTACTACATCATCTGACTCTTCTATGCCGATTTTTTCAAAGGTGCCATTATAAGCCTTAAAGGCTGTATATTCATATAAACGAATACCACCACAATCACATATGATAATATTTTTAATAACAATGACTTGATGCTTATTTTTAATTTTTTCTACTAAGACCTTTAAACCAGGAAAAAATCCCGTCATAAAAACAAATCCCCGAGATTCGACTTTACTCAAGGCCTTTTCAAGATCAGGCTTCATAGTTAACTGAGCTAAATGTTGTTCATACTCTACTGACATCATTGACAATTGACGCTTAGCAAAATGTAATAAATCATTGATTTTTCCAGGACTTAATTGATTAGGGATAACTTCTCGAATTTGATCCATGCTCATAGCACTAAAAACAGATAACCCTAGCATAATAAAATCATGTTCCAACGTCATGCTCAAACCGAACATCTCCAAAATGTCTTGCATAGTATGATGTTTTTTTAACGTTTCAAATTTTCTTTTGTTATCTCTATAACGTATAGAACATCGATCTGATACAGACTCAAGGAAATCAATCAATCTAAAACGCAATTCAAGCAAATTTTTTTGTAATCGTACAACAACACCATCATTCAATTCCGATAAAAACTCTAGTAGCTTTAATACACGAATCTGACATTTGTTATCACCAACAGAACAATCAAACACATCTAATTTTTTTCTAACTACACTGTGCAAAGCGTATAATAATAGATCTACTTCTAAAAGAGAGGTCTGAGCTCGCACAGATAATGCATAAAATCGAGCATATGGATAATTATTACGTTTAACCAATAACCCTAAAAATAGCTTTTTATTACAAAAAGTACACATGAAACCCCCTAAATGTCCCTATTATTTAGGATATCAGAAAAGCGTTACTTTTTACAACAAAACAGCCCTTTTAGGCTTAATTTTTTTTATATTTTAACAATACTGCTGTATCCAACGGAAGATCAAAGTGGGTTACAAAAGAAGATCCCCCTATATTATAAGCCTTTATCTCATCAGAAATCCCCACAGAAACATCCGACTGATCAGCTTTACCTGCTATATGCAAACTTCCTAAAATTGTTTTTTGATCTGATTGATAAAACGTTACACGCAAAGAACAGGGCTCTGTCGCAGAACAATGCTCCTTTGGATCTATATTTAACACTAAATAAACACCATTTTCCCAGTCTTGCTGCGTTAAAATCTGTAAAAAACCTGGCTTAGAAGCATTATTAATGACAGGACAATGATATACTTCAGACAACTGATACGACCTATAAAGATCAATATACAAATCACGTAAAGGATATTCAAAAAAGTTAATTGTTCGCACTACGTCGATTTTATCAATAGGAGTAACCATAGATGACAATAGCTTATTTTGCCTTGTCTGATTATCATATACAACATTCAACTTATACGAACAATACATAGAACTTGTTTGATTAAACATATCGCTTGCAACCAAGCTACCAACCCAAAATTGATTTCCATCTAAAAAGTCATTTTGTATGTATTGTAAACGTTGATCAAAATATAACACCTTTGAAAATAATTCATTTTTTTTATCTGCAAAAACAAACTCATACGACGTCTCTGTTATTTTTTTAACCGTAACAAAAACCCCTGCCTTCAAAACTTCTGCGGACACACAACAGATCAAATCATTTTTAAACGGTACACCATACAATGTTCCCAACGAACCATGATCTGAGATATCTATTATTTTTTCATTTAAAACAGGCGCACAATGAATATTTAAATTAAAATACAAAGAGTGCCTATCATTAGCGACCATGCTTCCATTTTCACTTTGATCAATGTATAAAATTGGTATATCTCTGCATGTAAACATATGTGTTTCAAAGGTTACACTTTCTTGAACATTCGAAATCATTTTAAATTTCACCATAGATGGTGTCATATAGATAGGATGAGAATTCAACACTATGCGACACTGTTGTTGTAAATCAAAAAAACCCAAAAAATTAAAGTAAGATAAGTTTTTAGCAAAACATTTTTCATCAAAAAAACTAAAGTCTGTTTGCGTAGCTACTTGAATTGTCTGTAGCAGGATCCAATATAAATTCACGGTAGAATTTTTAACTAAAAACGATGGTAAAATAATCATAGGCAAGTTTGAACGTTCTTTAAAAATATCTATCTCTTGCGATGAAAAAAATGATGGTTGTTGAACCATTTGTTTTTGAGCGGTTGCAGTATCAACAGATTCATCCTGAGCATCATCAGATTGCACTTGTTCATGCGACTGCAAAGTAATTTCTTGTTGATTAATTTGCATCGTCAACAACATTTGATTTTTAAACGGCGACACACAAAAGGCTTGAATACGCTGGCCAACAGGAATACCATCTACCACAGCTGTTGGATTTTTAGGAATTTGAACAATAACTAAAAAATCCAATTTTTCGTCGACTGCGTACTTTTTAGCTACTTGGCGGCCATTCATGACAAAAATATCTTTTTTATTATTAGAAACTGAGCGCAGCAGCGTGACCAGTTCTTTACCTGACATCATCTTAACCGAAAACAAATCCTGCCCTGTTGACGCACTACCCATAGGGACAATATCAAAATGGTATGCAGCGCTTTGCTTGTTTTTTGCGGTACTGGTGACAGGGATCATAGCGGCTGTATGCAAATTAACGTTATTGAGCCCTGGTGCCAAGGTACCAATCTGGGCAGCTTGTTTACCATCGGTGCTTGTTTGTATCAATGCGTAGGTTGTATCAGTGTTATTTTGAATGTTTACAATGATACCCATATCACGTATATCACCGGTAAACTGTGGGGTACAAGAAAGGCCTTTTTTTTGAATACTACATGTAGCTGCCATACGAGCAACAGCCTTTTGCATATGCTGGGTCACATAATTTTTTTGAACATCACTCCAACTGCTATCACTCACAGATGCCAGATATGCCTGCAAATCCTTAAGCACATTTTGATACTGACTACAAGCTTGATACATATTTTCAAGGTTCTGGCGACAATGACCTATATCGATTGGTTGTGTTTGCAGCGATGATGTATCAATACAAATTTTACTTGCCGCTATTTCAATAGGATCTTGCTTAAGCGCCGTGTACATACAAAAAGGATTGGTTGAAAGTTGTGATGAAGGATTTTTAAGATCCTGCCAATATTGATCGATCGTTTGCTTACTGTTACCACTACGTTCAAAAAGCTCTGAACCACCTTGGCGCACCAAATAACCCAGATACAAACTATTCCACAATGAAATTAAATTTTGTTTTTGCGCTAACGGCAAATCAACTGCATGGAGCTGTGGGCCATATACGACGCTTGCTATTTGTGAACAAGGTTCTACTAAATCAGCAGATGGTCGAGGCAACACAGCAGCATGATCAGCATACGGTTGATGAACAGATGAATGAGACGATACAGCCTGAACTTTAGAATCATTTTTTTTAGGTGTCACCACAGTTGCTGCACAAACCCATGAATGCATAACAATCAAAAAACTTACTCTTATAACATGCTTCATACATACCTCACCAACATACCAACTCTCTTCTTGCCTGCAGCCTAATATTTTTTGTACCAGTTGTCAGCAAAAAAATATTACGCTATAGCTGGAACAGTGTGACCTGCAAAAGCTTGTAACGTTTTTTCCTGATCATCAAAACTTTTAACCGGATATACCGTAATAATTTTCAACATACCCAACACAAAATCTTTAACAGCTATAGCCCTCATTAAAATAGTTTTGGCTGTTTGAGGATCTTGAAATGCCAATGACATCTCTATGTTGCCTGTTTTTGAATCTATAACACTATTTTTAATATCAGCGACCGTTACAGATTTCATAATTTGTTCATCTGTCCATGATTTAGGAAATATTGTTTTGATAAAAAAGTCACCGGTGAAAAGATTTTTCAACCTACATACCACACATCCATTATCCATAACCTCTTCTTGCATAGATTCAACACACTGTGCTTGCACTAAACTATCAATTGCTCTGCTTGTATGAGATCCTGAAAAACTCGGATTGTATTTTTTTAATCTTAAAGAATATACCATGTCAACTACAGGCAACAATATATGAATCCAATCAATGTTTTTAATAGTTTTATTGTTTTGCAAGGTCAAATATTTTGCAATCAAAGCTGGATCTATAGGTGTTACACGTAATGCTTTTTCTACTACCTGCAATCCCTGTTGCCTATCGGCAACATCAACACCCCTTGATATTTTTATTGATTCAATGGTCATTTCTCGTAATCGAGCTGGTGATTTCGCCTTTGGTAAGATGGTTGTTTCTATAACCTTGGGCTCAACTACTTGCTTACTCTCTTGCTCTACCATTAAAGCTTTTTTCTCTAATTTTTCAGCCTTTTTTTGTTTCTTAAGTTCTGTTTTAGTAGGAGAAGTCACAGGCGATGTTGAAGCTGAAACAACAGGAGAAACTGGCTCATCTTGCACTAAATCAGTTAGTTGCTCTTGCTTTATGAGTGGCTCAACATATTGCATCGCGACAAAATCAGCACCCATGGTATCAAGTATCGCATTCAATTGTTGAATTAGATCCAATCTATCCCGCTCTATCAGCTTATCGTACGTATTTTTGCCATCTCGATTTTTAATAATCGGATTAAGACCCTTGGATACTAATATTTTTATAACATCCTTTTCTTGCTGACCAAATCCGCACAATAATGCATTATCTAAAATATTATATCCTTGAACTTCATGAAAAACGTCCACATAAGATTCTAATTTAAGCACATAATATAATTTTGCACGTAACTCACGTAAAAAATCTGTATTATCAGGATACTTAGATCTTAAATCCATGTATGTCGTAACTCTTTCAAAAGGGATCGTAAAACCTGTTATAGAATTTGGAATATTAATATCTGCACCAGCTTTTAATAATGCATCACAAATTTCTTCATAATGTTGAAGCTTTAAAATATTTTGAAATGGACTTTCTTCATATGTTCCCACATAAGAACCTTTATTAACATCCGCCCCTGCTTCAATCAATAATATAATCATTGCTTTCATAACAGTAACTACAAAAGATTTTTGATGTTGTTCTGCATCATTTAAACAAATAATAGCCCTTGATAAAGGTGTCTCATAATAATATTCATGTTGATACCCTAAATTAACATTTAGATTGCGCTGTTCTTTATATTTTAACAACGTCAACAGAGCAGAAGCATTATACGTCATTACTGCCATAAATAAAGGCGAGATATGATAAGAATCTTGGATTCTTCTGCCTTGATTTATATCTGCACTATGATCTAACAATAATGTTATAATATAATCGTCATCCCTCAACCTTGCAAGATCATGATCTGTATTGACCGGTTTTCCATGTTGTTTTAATATCGCCATGTACAACAAACTCTCAATGTAGAACAAACTCTCATCTATACCAGAGTCCAAATTAACATAAGGGTTATTCGGATTTGCACCAGCATCGAGCAATGTTTTCACAATATTGACATAGCCTTGTGCTATTGCAAAAGACAATAACGGAGTAGTAAGAAAACAAGAAGGATTCGATACTTCTGGTATAGCATAATTTTCAGATCCTTCATATTTCATACGCCCAATATCAGGACTTGCCCCACGCTCTAAAAGTAAGTTAAAAATAGGTAACCCTAGATCAACCTTGTCGTTCTGAAACATAACAATCATTAATTGATATAATAGAGATTCGACATCACGCGTCCTTGAAAAAAAAGCTCCTACAGAAGGATTCGCGCCATGATCGATCAAAAATCGTATTACAAATAGATCTAAAGAATCAATTGATTTATATAAACAAGACGTTATAAAATTTTGATAAAACAAATCAGTATTAAAATCAAAACCTTGTTCGTATAAATCTTGCAACATTGGTACACTACGTTTCTCTATTGCTTCTAAAAATTGAGGTAATAATTTATCCATATAACGCATACGCAAATCATGTTTTTCTTTTTCCTCCCGTTTCTCCTTTTGTAACTTTAAAGCACGTTGCTTCTCTTGTTCCTCTTGTTGTTCCTTTTGTTGTTCCTTTTGTAGCCTTAAAGCACGCTGCTGTTCTTGCTGCTGCTGAAACTGCTCTATTTCTGCACTTTTTTGATCAAGCAGCTCATCTTCAGAATCATACTGTTGTTTAGATTTTTTTGCAGATTGCTTACCTTTCACAGGCGATGCAGCAACTGCTTTAGGCTTTTTAGGCTGCTTAGATGCTACCATGAATTCTGAAGAAAACATGGTACACATAACCCACAATAGGATCTTATTATTCATACTACATACCCTTTTAAAGCATAAAAAAATGATGCAACTTCAGCATCACAGCCAATGTTACATCATTTTTTTATATCATGTACAGATTAAAAGCCTAAATCTTTCAAACAAGCCTCTTGATTTGGCTCACGTCCTAAAAATTCATACATCAAATCATTAGGATCCACGCTACCACCAGCACTGAGCAACCGAATTACTTTTTGTTGGTACTCTGGACTAAAGCCTGACGCTTTAATTTCAGAAAACAGATCACGTGCCCAAACCATAGTCCATGCATAACCATAATATTTTGATCCATATAAACCATTAACCAAATGACCAAATGTCGTATACCAACAAACAGGTTCATATCCCACAAATGCTGTCATATGCTCATCAAATAATTGTTTCCACAATGCATTAGGTTGATACGACAACGGTTTATGCTGCATTAATTGTAATGCAAATTGTGCAAGCATAACCTGACGCAGTACCCAATACCCAGAATCAAACTGTTTTAATGCTATTTTTTGATCAATCAATTCTTGTGGTAAAACCTCACCTGTTTGATAATGCTCACTTACGCGTGCAAGCATTTCTGGTTGGTACATCCACTCTTCAAACATTTGCGATGGCGTTTCGACAAAATCAGACTTTACGCTGGTGCCTGCATGACCTACATGTTTTGTTTTGCTCAGCACATTGTGCATAGCATGGCCAAACTCATGGAAAAAAGTTACAACTTCATCATGTTTGAGCAATGCTGGTTTATCAGCTGTGGGTATTGCAAAATTTGTAATAATCGTTGCAACTGATGGCGTATATTCTCCATCATGATGATACGATGGTATGTGACCATAATGACATGCATGTTTATACTTGTTTGCTCGCGGATGCAAATCTAAAAACAAATATCCCAATAATTTGTCTGTTGATTTTTGATACATTTCTATCAAACGAACATCTGGATGCCATACCCACACTGGTTGTATTTCTTTAAATTCAAGACCTAAAAACTCTTGGTAAATATCAAAAATACCATCGATCACTTTTTGTACAGGAAAATACTGCGCAATTTTTGCTTCATCGATTGCAAAATGTTTCTTTTTATATTCATTTTTTACGTACGATAAATCCCACGGATTAAATGTTGCATCTGCGCGTAGCTGTACGCCATCAGGTAAACTTTTTGCAAGCAAATCTTTTTCAATAGCTGCTTTAGCTGATGCTGCCTTGCCAAGTTCTGATAAAAATTGCTCAACACGGTCAACTGATCCTGCAGTGGTACCATCAATGTCACATGCTGCATAACAGTCGTATCCTAAAAGCTGTGCAAGTTTATGTCGCTTGTGTAAAATATCTTTCAATATTACATCATTTGCTGGGTACGCTAAATTTTGAAATTCAAAAAACATTTTTTTACGCGTTGCTGCAACATGACACTGTTCCATCAATGCTATGTATGTGGGTGGATTGCAGGGAACAATGTACCGTTCACCATCTTTTTTAAAACCATCGATCACAGACTGATCAACACCATCTAAATCTTTCAGCGCAACCACAATAGATTTGTCTGCACTATTATAATTGACCATAAAATCATCTTTAGCCTGATTTAAAGCCTTTTGAAGATCTTTAACTTCAGAAATAGTCTCTTGTGGTAAATGCAAACCGCTTTTTTTCATACCATCAAGTGTATCTTGCAAGAGTAACATATCTTCTGGTAATAGTTTTTCTGTTGGCATAACCGTATCATGATATGTTTGCAATAGATGATACAGATCTGAATTCATATACAAATCGATAGATGCATTTTGTATTTCTTGTGACGCTTGACGTAACACCTCTGACATAGGCTGATCTGGCGTTACATAGCTGAGCATATTAAAAATAGATGATAATTCTGATAAGCGCGCTTGTGAAATATCAAGTGCTTGCATCGTATTTTCAAATGTTAGCTGCTTTTGCTCTAAAATTTCTTGCAACTCACAGCGAGCTAAAGCTATACCTACCTGACATCGCTGCTGTACTTCTTGTGCTGTTTTAGGATACACACGTGCTAATTTTTCAACGGAATTTATAGGTGTTCTCATAATCGTCTTAAAATCCTGTATTGTCATGCTTGGTGTTTCAATGGTAACTACCGTCAAACATGATATAAAAACTATAACGAATATACTACTTACCTTAATACGTATCATACAAAATCCTTTTCTTTCATAACGCCGCATAGCGCTGCTTAGTATACGTTGCTTGCTCACATTTATCTAATAATCATTGTTGATGATTAAATATGCGACCGTTGGTTTTAATGGACCTACTTCATGATTTGTTTCAAAATATACTTGGCGCATTCGTAATCGATCTTGCAAATCTTTCAAACTCCAATCCTGACAATCTCCTGAATATAAACCAAGCACCGTCATACCCTTAAAAAAATATGTTCTTGAAAATTCAGACTCCTCATGCTGGATCACGAGTAATGGTTTTTTAGACAACGGGAAAAATGCTTGCAGCGCAACGTATCGTTGCTTTATTAAGCCACCACCTTGATAGTTGCGACCAACATATTCATACTCCCAATGCTTAACTTGTCTAAAAAGCGCTTCTCCATGTTCTGTTTCAACCGTAAATCGAGGTACTCCCCAGCAATTCTGTCCTAAGCTTGCAAACATCGCACCTTGAAACAAAAATAGGACTGAAAATATCAACACGCGCATACGCAACACCTTTTTTACAACAGGCAACCAGTACAAGCACCATGCTACATTGCATACAAATGGTCAATACTATAACACAGCATTTTCAGAATGAAGTTTATGAAAGTCATGGTATAAACTCAGTACCCAAAGCCGTAATTTATGATTACGTAGATCTTCTAATCGCATAAGCGATACTACTTTATCATACTCACTCACACTTTCAATCTTTGCACGCACTCTTTGTTTTTCTTCTTCTTTTTGTAAATCTACATCAACCAAAGATGATGCGTTACTCAAAACAATATCACGCAAAAATTGCATAATTGTTGCCTGCGGCATAAACTCCTGTAATTGCAAATAACGCTCTTGTATGCAAAAAGTAGGTTGTATAATCTCTTGTTCTTTTGTGTTTTGATGAATTATAGTTTTGCGTGTTGCTAAAAGTACAGCAAGTGGTTCATAGATAAAATAATCACAGCAATCTGTATATTCAGCCCAAAATGCATTACCTGCAACCATTGAACATATATCTTGTAGTGGTGATTTTTCTTCATGTAATCTACGGCGAAAAGCGCTCACATCTTCCCTAGTACATAATTGACAATATGATTGTTGCAAAGACAATCCGCCTCCAAAAAACAACAATCTACTTTTTACATACTCGCTACTATTTTCAAGTCTTGCGCCACATTTTCGCAACTTCCTAACCATATTTATATAAAACAGTAGTTTCGTGCTCGCAATCCAGGGATGATCATGAACATAACGAATCAAATCACTTAATGCCGTATCACCCCTCATATTTTTAATCTCAATATCTAAATCGGTACGATCCAACAAAGCATTTTTAACATCTTGCGAGATACATTGATTCTTCATAACATCATGCAATAAAATTCGACCTTCTTGGCTTAAATTAACAGGTTCATTTGGATCTTTAAACCATTGCAACAACTGTTCATCTGTTGCGTTATCAAATCTTGTAATCCATGACAACTTACGATCATCACTATGGCCAGCTTCAGCTCCATAGCTGTTTACAAAGCAGATCAAAAACATAAAACTAAGATATATAATATACATACAGAGCGCCTTTATAAAACATATAAACTACTAAGCATTTAGATCTTCTGAACATAATGTATGAAAATCATGGTATGCACTGAGTACCAAAAGTTGCGATTTATGATTTCGCAGATCTTGTAACTGCTGTTGCAATGCTCCTTTATCAGACTCTGGCTTTTCAAGTTCTGCGCACATTCTTCGTTCTTCTTTTTGTAAATCTACATCGATCAAAGATGATTTATAAGACAAAACAATCAGACGCAAAAACTGCATAATTGTTGACTGCGGCATAAACTCCTTTAATTGCAAATAGCGCTCTTGTATACAAACAGTAGGCTGTATAATATTTTTTCCATCTATTTTGTGGTTAATTATAACTTTGCGTGTCGCCAAAAGTAGTGCAAGTGGTTCATTGATAAAATAATCACGACATTCTTGACGCGCCTCAAGACCACCATCGCTCCTTATACACATTAAACAAATATCTTTTAATGGAGATTGTTTTTCTTGTGGTCTCTGCCATAAAAGTGCTACATCTACAATAGTAAGCAGTTGACAATATGATTGTTGCAAAGATAATCTGGCTGCATCCAACAACTTATTTTTTATATCATTGCTCATATTTTCAAGCCTTGCACCATGTTTTCGGAACTTCCTTACCGCATTCACATGAGACAACCGCTCCATGTCCCCCGACAAAATACCTAGTAAACATTCGTCTATCAAATAATTTAATACCGTACAACCATCCTTATCTTTAATATCAATGTCTAAATTAGAACGATCCAACAAAGCATTTTTAACATCTTGCGAGATAAATGTACTTTTCAAAACATCATGCAACAAACTTCGATTTTCTTGCGTTAAATTACCAGGTTGATTTGGGTCTTTAAACCATTTCAACAATTCACCCTTCGTTGCGTTATAAAGCCTTCTAGTCCATAACAAAGGTTTCTTACCTACAGCACCATCCGCTTTAGCTCCATAATTGTGCGCTGAAAACATCAAAAACATACAACTTAGATATATAAAATGCATACTGAGTACCTCTATAAAACATGCCACCTAACTCTATCTTACACAAAAACATATACCTTTCATTAAAAAATCTTTACATTAAAAAACAATCAAAAAACATTTTAAACGTGAGAGTAGATGAAAAAGTTTATTTTTTATAGCATCATTACAACAACTCTAGCCCATATGCCACTTGCAGCTGTATCTATCGTGTACAACTTTCGTATTGCACAAGTCACTCGTCAACCAATTGCTGCCCACACACAAAAAAGACCGAATAGCCTATCTGTACTTTTATTTGATTTCTTTCAAAAAACACGCACACAAAACATTAGAGAAAATTATATTGGAGGGATAACAACATATAATCGTAATTTCGCAGAAAAATATTATCTTAGAACAGATTTTGCATGTGCTCATACTCACCAGACAATCAAACAAAAAACAACGGCAAACGTTACCGAAACTGATGATATTTTATTTACCGTAGGACGCAATATACTTGCTCATGAAAAATTGAAAGTATCTATATCTGGGTTATTTGGTATCCCAACCCATGCTGTGCACACACTACAACGCGTCGGATTTGGAACTGGACAAGTGGGCGTTGGGGTCCAGCTTGACGGACTATACCATCTCAAGCAAAAGGTCGATTTCTTATGGGGTACTCGTTACAACTACTTTATTCCACGCAATGCATTTGATGCTCAGTGTAATTCGTACAAATTTACCATAGGCAGCATTGCCGATATTCTAATTGCTGCACAAACCAGCAACCCATTGTCACATGGCCTTGAAGGTGGTTATGCTGCACGTTGGGGCTTTGGTATCAAAGCTACTCCTACCATCGCACAACTCGATTCATTTAACTATATGCGCAACAACTTTTATTTAGTGTATAAATATACATTCTTACGACAACGATTTGCTCACCGATTGCTACTCAACATTTCCTATGGCTACGATGTTAAACCTGAACGTTTAGGTTACAACGCTGTCATGATCTGGGGTTCTTGGGGTGTCGCGTTTTAAACAAGAAAGCCTTGAAACAACTTGCCTTGTTTTTATATACTACGCATGATATTCTATGTTTTCTTATAATAAAACGGTGAAAACATGAACAATACCACCCTCTTTAACACCAAGAATCTGATTGTTATTTCACTAATCATCATGTTTGGTAGTTCTACAGAGCCATTGCGCACACAAAATTTAACTCGTACTCAAACACAACAAGCTGTCATAAAAGATCCTATCGTTGATATGAGTGTTTCTTTTCCTGCACCAAAAAATCCTCCTGCATCGTGTGAGAATAAAAGTTGCTTTCGAGCTCATCAAGGACTGTATAATGAAATTGTGCATTGCATCGAAACACACCACCACCACGTAAAAATATATTACCCGCACATTAAATATCATATTGATACTACATTACCAGACCAACGCCATTGTTTTTGGGTTCATAAGAAACATCTAGCACCACTCAAGAAACTCGATAATGACCTAATTGATGTCATACCAAATCCTGAATATGCAAAACAACCTACCGTCGTTTTAACCTATCCTTGGAAAGGCTTTTCTGTAGGTACACGGTTTAAACATCTACCACAACACGATACATCTGCCGCTTTTGCTATTCAAAAAATCGATTTTCATACACACGCTATACAACTCGACTTTGTTCCTCATAGCCATGGATTATCAGAACAAATAACCGACGCACAATCTACAAGAAAATTATTTGTAACGTTGGTCAATACATTGGTCGACAAAGTAACTCTCTCAGGCGCACAACATGTCATTCCGTATATCTGGGGTGGTAGCAGCTACGTTGAACCATACATAGATGAAGTTTTTTATAACAAAGATGGATGTATCAATCGTACAGGGAAAAGTAATCCTTATAGTGGATACGATTGTTCAGAATTTATCATGAGAATGGCAAAAATTGCAGGTATTTATTTTCCTTGGAAAACATCTACAGCGATAGTACATTTTTGCAAAGATCTAAAAACCAACCAAACTCTTGAAGACGGTGATATTGTTTGGACACAAGGTCATGTTATGATCATAAGTAACATTGAACGCAACGAAATAATTGAAGCTCGCGGTTATCCGAGTGGTTATGGATGCGTTCATCGCATCACCCTGAGCGAATGTTTTGATGGTATAAACACATTCAACGATTTGCTACAGCGTTACTACAACAAACAAACTATACAATACAAAGATAAACAAGGCATTGTATCAGAAAAAACATACAACATTAAAATACTCAAACTTCCTTGCCCACACACACATTAATACATACTTACTGTTTTACTATAGCCCGAGCATGAATAACGCGCGATGTCTCAAACTGTTTAAATTTTTGATCATACACATGAAGCATTTCAAAACCAGCTTCACTGAGTAATTCTTGCCACTGCTCATCAGAACGCCACACGACCTCTATGAGTGCATTTTCCTGCTTTGTAACAATGCCCCCAACTATAAGCTCATACAAGCAAAACGTACTTGCCAACCGTTGCTGCATATTAAAAACATGTCGCTTGGTTAAACGAATGATTGTTTGCTCATCAAGCCGCGCAATTAATACTGCATGTTCATCTAACGTTTTATCAGGCACAAAAATATCGATAAATAAATAACCGCCCGGAAGCATGTGAGCTTTAATATTTTTAAGTGCTTGAAGCACAAGATTGCGATCGGTAATCAATTGCAATGAACCAACGGCTATAATAACTGTGCTATACCTGTGAGGTAATGCCATTTTTTCAAGTGGCTGTTCGTACAATTCTGGTGTAAGTCCAAATTCTGCACAACGCTGACGACAACGTGCAAGCATCGCATCAGAAATATCAACTCCATCAACCACATATCCACGCCGAATTAACGGAATTTGTAACCGCCCTGACCCAGACATAGCTTCCAACACTCTTCCTGGATTTTTCTCAATACATGATGCAAAAAAATCTACTTCCTGCTCTGATGCATACTTTTCAGTTGCATCATAAAACAAACCGCACAGTTCGTCATAAGCCAGTATATCATTTTTACGCATACATCAAATCCTCAACTTTTAATTAGACAATGGTGGTAAAAACTGAAGTTGAAATAACAGTACCTGAACATCACTTTTTGATAAACCAGAAGCGCCAATTTGTACCAATAAATTATAGTTATCTTCTGTTTTATGTTGTAAATAAACACCAAACTGTCTTAAAAATTCAATTTTTAATGCATCTGGCAACGGCTTAACAATTTTTTCCAAAACAGTTTGTACTAAATTTCTTCTATCAACATCACAATGCCACATATCCATAAGCCCGCCCAAATATAAACAAAAAACTTTATCTTTCTGTAAAAATATTTGTAAAGGATGCTGATACTGTTTACTATGTGGCGTAAAATGCGCGACATCATATTGTGATTCAAAATTATAAACATGAACTCCTTGGTCAGCGCCACCTTTTTGATAAAACGTAAATAAATTTTCTGACCCATTAAAATGAGTACATAAAATTTCACCTTCATAAGGAATTGTAGCAATACAAACAGAAGCTTTTTGCGCATGTTTATATATCTCAATTTTCTTATCAACTTTATTTTCAACAGCAACATATGTCGTGAAAAATATTTCCTCAACGTTGTTCATCATCATAATAGTAGCATTCAAAAAAACCTTGGTATCTACATCAAATATAGACTTTAAAGACTCTGAGCCAAGACATACTAAAGTCCCATCCTGTACTATATTCCAAATTTTTTGTTCAAAATTTATATCTATACTCAAGAAAATAGGTGCCGAATATAATGTTGAAAAATGTATAATCTCAGCATTACCCAATGTATAATCATTATATTTAGATAATTTGTTCTCAGACGGTACCTTTGCAAATATACCCACTTGACCACCTTTGTAAGCAACCGCAAGAACTTTATTCTCCTTCAACAGAGACACACCAACTACAGGTGACAAAACTTCCTCTATATTGAGGCATGCTACTATAGTTTCACCAGTTTGAGCATTTTCATAAAATTCATTTTTAAAAAATACGACTGTGCCATTGGTAGTGCCTACAACAAAAAACTCCAACCCATCTCCCATAAAAAAAACACTCGCATCTAGTCTTGGTAAACCTTGCTCAAGATTTTTTTCAGTAACAAAAAAACCTGCACTTGCTATTTTATGCAGCTCATATACAAAAGAATTTGTTGTAATTAATACTCGGACAATGCTTTCAGGATTACCGTGCTGAACAAACAATTCTATATAATTATCCCAACTTAATTCTTTATTATAAATCATTGCTGATATAGCTCGTATATTTTTTGTAGCGTCTTTTGTCTCTTGAATTTTTTGAGCAAGAGTACCTATATCACATTCTTGATCATTCATTAAATCTTTTTTAACATACTTAAGGCCTTTTTTTGCTGTCCAATAAATACCATAAGCCAACAGACCTGTGAAAAATACCACTGACATACCAAACTCCTTTATTGAAAAATAAACAATCTTTTTATTTTATGCATTATTTAATTCAATTGATTGCTTAACCACTGAAAAGATACCTCTATAACATCTGGTCTTTTTCGAACATAATGATCCATATCTTCGATACGCAAATACGTAATAGGTACTCCAGCAATTGTAGCTTTTTGCACAAACGCATCACACGATGCAATGCCTATATCTAAAGCTCCTGCAACTACTAAAAACGGTGTTTTTATCTTTTCATATTCAATCTGCCAATTACATAAAGCATCAACGTGATATGCATAGGTCATTCCTAAAAAATCTTTATTGGTCGTTGGATTTGCTACTATTTCGTCTATGTATCTATCATAATCAAGTCGATTAACAGGCACATAAGGTATACTTGGGATCCACTTTTGTATACATCCTAACCATGAAAACCACCATGGACCATTCGTTTTTAAATAATCAATAAACAACCATACCTCATCGCGCCATGACCAATCACCTGCACCAGACCAATTCATAGTTGCAATAGTAATATCACAATATTGCTGCGTGAGCGTTGTTACAATAGGACCACCCTCAGAAACTCCAAATAAAATAATCTTGCCATTCCATCCAACCGGAGAATTAAGTTTTAATTTTTCAATCACAGCCTGATAATCTTGGAGTCGTGCTGATCTTGTATAATGCTGCCAAAATTCTTGTTCATTAATTTGATTACCATCTATACCCTGTTGCTCTACCGTCAAAACAGCTATCCCTAAATCTAAAAATTCTTGTAAAAAATATCGATGAAAATGAATAATGCTCACAAGTCTATTCCGTGAAGATGATCCACCACAACAAATAGCAATTGGATAATTAAGAGTCTTTGGTTTACTTAAATAATATATAATGTCGGAATTATCTTTACTTAAACGCTTTGTAGTAAACCGACAAGATTCTGGAATTTTATAAACAAGCTTTTGGATTTCTTGGTCAGTAAATTTGTAAGGTGTAATTTCTTCTGTTGCCAAAAACATTGAATAACTTAACAAAGTTAACAAAAAAACTATATTCATACTATTTTCTTAAGCCTTATATTGTATTATTAGTCTACTATATGAAAAATATTAAAAATAAATTCGGTATAGTTTTTTTACACGATGGAATGTCAATTCCACTCATGATACTATTAAAAGTATATATTTTTGCGATTTATTAAAGAATAGACTTAACAATAATTATTAGGAGAAATTAAATAATGATTAATTTACCAAAGTGTCCAAAATGTAGTTCAGAGTATACGTATAAACATAATGGGATTTTGATTTGTCCAGAATGTGCTCATGAGTGGAACGAAGAAGTAGAAAGTGGAAATGCTGAAGATACAAAGATTGTCAAAGATGCGCATGGCAACATTTTGAACGATGGTGATTCTGTTGCACTCATCAAAGACCTTAAATTAAAAGGTAGTTCGTCGACCATAAAATCTGGTACAAAAGTAAAAAACATACGATTGGTCGATGAAGATCATAATATTGATTGCAAAATTGATGGATTTGGGAAAGTGGGTTTGAAATCTGAGTTTGTCAAAAAAATATCATAAAGTATCTGTAAAATAATTTGCGTACATGGTTTGGGTCATGATTATTTAATCATCTCTAACCATTTAAGCGGTCGGTAATCGCGAGATTTAAAGTTATTGTATGCAATTTCATACTAGTCCTAACCAAAGCCCACTAGATTCGTTGTGAACCCTAAGATAGTTTTTTAATTGCGTTAATACAGGCAGCTTTCGCTTTGTATTTCTGAACCTACTCTTATCTTAACAGTGTCGTTTCAAGAATATTCTACCGGCATTTTGCTCGAGCAAAAAATTTCAATCGCCTTTTATCCTTCTGAGTTTACGTGGGGGCAAGTTTATTGAAGTTCGATCAAATTACTTTATACTTAATATCTGCTAAAGGTAGAGAGTTTTGAAGGGAATGCATAAGCAGTTGTCCAAAACAAAAAACCTTTCAAAGGAGTACACGACCATGAAACAAAGCATCACGTTTTCCAGCTTTCTGTTAGCAGCATCCTTTATGCATGCAGGAATTCTTTCTGATACACTTGTCCAAACTCCAGATGGGCTTAAAGCAATACAAGAGCTAAGCATTGGAGATAAAGTTATTGCTCTCGATCAAGATTTTTTGCAATGTCCCAAATCAATTTTAACAGTTGAAGAAAAAGAAATAGATTCTTGCGTAGAAATAACAATGGATGATGATGTTGTTATTCGAGTTTCTCCAGATCAACGACTTTTTATTCCTTACAAATGGATTCAAGCAAATCAATTATCTCTTGGCGATATGCTTTTAAAAAATGATACGACATTTATTCGAATAAAATCAATCTGTGTAAAACAAGAATACGTTACGCTGCGATTTATTACCGTAGAAGATTATGCAAATTTTCTTGCATCTAATAATAGCATATTGATTCATAATGGACCTATTTCTGGCGCTATTGGATATTGGTTTACGAAAACATTATGTTATGGGACAGCTGTGGCAGCAGCAGGTACTATTGTTGTTACAACTGGAGGTGTAGCTGGAGCTGCAGTCGGTGCTGCAACAGCTGCTGGAACAGCAGCGGCCGGGGCTTCAACTGGTGCTGCTATAGTCGCAGGTGCAATTAGTGGCGCAGGATTAGCTTCTGAAGCAGCAGTGGCAACAGCTGCTGTTGCAAGTACAGCTGGAGGACTTGCTGGAACTGTTGCCGCAGTTGAAACAGCATCAACTTTCGTTGGTACCGCTCTTACACTATGTCCATTTCTTCCATAAATAATGATTGGGTTTTTATGACTTATCTTGATTGTTTAAAACAGCAACTATATCTATTTTCAATGGGATTAATAGCAATAACTTTATCATATAATATTGCATTGTTCTTTGAATTGAGAAGTCCTCATCAGTTGCCGTTGCAATATATTGTACAATTTTCATTATCATTTATATTTGTTGGGGCTTTTTTTAGATTATTGAATGAAAAATTTAAGGTTTATCCTTATAGCAATTAAGAAAATTTTACATACTATATTAGTATAAATTCTATGCTATTGAGATCATTACATATGTAAAATTTTTAATATAAAAATTAAAGACAGGAATTGTTTAAAAACTATTCCTGTCTTTTCATTGTAAAACTGAAACACAAAATCAACTTATTATAACCAGAATTCAATATTAACCTTTATTGAGCCGTAAGGATTTATTGAAATTGATAGATGATTCTTCAGGCCAAAATGTATTATTTCATCAGCTTGTCATAATAATTTTTTCCTGTTGCGTGAAAATAATAATTCAATGCTGCTTCTTCGCAAGCCTTTGGAACAGTTGTTCGATCAGGATAAGCATGTTTGTCCATGCACGTTATTAATTCTTTTTCTGCTTGAACATATGTATCAAAGTTTCGTTTAATACCCTGTTGAAATTGTTCTTTTTCAGTCGGGACAACATAAGGTTGCATGAGTTGGGCTGCACAAATTGTTGCAGACAGCGGAGCTGTTATATAAGAAACTGCTGCAGCACCTTGAATAACAGGTTCAGCAACTGTGTAAACTATATGTGCCGCATCCACAACATATACTACAGCTGTTCCACCAGCAGCTTTTGTGGCAGCTGTTGCAGCAGCTACCTTTGCAGTTGCTACAGCTGCTCCTACTTTAGCGTTTGCGATAGCTATTGGTACAACTATCGGTGCGTATACTGCTACTACAACCGCTGTCCCCGCTACAGCTGCTCCCGTTGCAGTATAAAACACAATCACACTTGCTCGTTCTGACCAATAAAGATGTCCCCATTCTCTTGCGACTACTGGCTGTGATACTAAAAGATTAATACCTAATAATATAACAATTATTTTTTTCAACATAATTGTTATCTCGATTGATTAAAAAAAGCTTTTATGCCATTAACTTCGTTATAACGATTAAATGCAGCATACGACCTTGCTACATCTTCGCAAGCTTTTGGAAATCCAGGTTCTTTTATATGCGCATCAAGACATTGTTCAAACGTTTGTTTTGCTTTTAACATTCTTATGTCTGCTTGTGCAAATTCAATGCGCTTTTCTGTTTCTACACACTGAGCTAATTTTGCTTGAACTTCTTCTTTGCTTGGCCATAAAGATGATTTGACAGTACATCCTGCATTACAAACCAGTTTAATGCTATAAATAGTCACTCCTGCTGCTGCAACATAAAGCATTCCTGTTCCAAGCTTATCCACTACGACAGTCATCTTATCTACAGAAACACCTGTTCGTTCAGCAATGACAAGAAGTGCCTCTGTCCACCTTGTTGATTCTGCTGTTATAACAGGCGCAGTTTTATCTATAACTAGATATGCCACTTCACCAATTTCTTTTACTGCAGCAGTCCCCGCTGGGGCCCAGAAACAGTGTGTTGTAGCAACAATAATCATTGTACAAAAAATGCTTATTTTAATATTTTTCATAATGATTACCTTTGTTTTTTCAAATTAACTAATTCATTCATCAGCGTGCGGTATTCTGTAATGCAATTTTCATATTTTTTAAGAAGAAGTACGAAAGTTTGTCGGTCAAAAGTTCGTTGTATTAGATAGAATTTTAAGGACTCAAATTCTACAATATTAGTATATTCATCTTTCTGAAGAAGACCCTCTGCAAGTATCCCTTCTATCGACTTATCATTTTTCAAAACATCAAAAAACCAAAAAAGAAATTCATTAGCTTTATTTTGCACTTCTATAGCAATTTTATCTTTGTCTTCTTGCGATAACGATTTGCTACTATTTTGTGCTTTTAACTTTTCTACTCGTTTATCTATGAGTAATCTAAGAAGCATTTGGCTATCTGAATCAAATGCTAAAAGAAGCTTATCTATCTCAGCAATCCTTTCACTAAGTTTAAAAAGCTCTAACTCTTTTTGAAAAATCTTCTCTTCAAGTTCTTGTATTTGTGCATCTATTTGTACGTGCGTTTTAGCAGTATTTTTTCCAAACATTGTACACGGCACTAAAAATAGACTTAAAAATAGTATCTGCTTATAGGTCATATTGTTCCTTGTTATTTTTTTAAAATGAACTTAATTGTGTCAGATGTATAAATATGAATCATTTGATCAACTTCCTGCGCAGCTCCCTTCTTAGATAATTGCCGTGCTGCAACTTCACAGGCCGTTGGTATTCCAAGCTCTCCAATAACAGAACTACGCTTTGGATTAGAGAGAAGACAAGTTTTAAATTTTTCAAACATTTGAACTGATTCCAACCTATCAGTAGTACAAAGAGCTTGCGCCGTATCTTCCTCTGTCGGAAAAGCATACTTCACAGCTTGCAAACCAAGACCTCCCACTTGATAAGCTAGCATAAAGGTAGGCATTGCTTTTCTTAATGTTTGTCCAGTTGTCATAGTCGTAGCTTGTGCAACTTCAGGTACTAATGGAATAGTTTTGTCGCTGGCTATAGTAAAATTATAAAAACAAACCTGCAAGACAGTAACAAGCATCAACCTATAAGAGATTGTTTTGCTTTTTCCCATGATTAAGGCCCTTTGTTTATTAAAAGAAGAAATTAGTTTAAAATATATTGTATTCAAAGGAAATTCGACCTATCCTCTGTTGCTATCTAACACAAGTGCATTAGAAGTTACGACCTAAAAGATTAAAAATGAAAAATGGAGATATAAATGGAGATATAAAGCGCCCTTAAAAATTTAAAAACAAAACATTAAAAAATACTTAAAAAAATTCACCTGATTTACGCGTTCAGAAATAACAACAATTAATAGATTAAGTTTACAATAGATTAATATAGCACACAAGCTATTTATACCGACCTAATAATTCACTTGTTCAACAATACATTTTTTTATAACGCAAAAGATAATTATTACATTACTGCAAAATAGTATCTTAGAAGTCACCAATTAAGTTCATGATCTTTTTGTTGGTTCTGAAGTTAATGAAAAACGAAAGCTGCTCAAGTTCCTACTTCAAAACCTCTGCGCCTAAGTGGTAAAAACATAGTCTAAGACGTACAAAAACCATTTAATTTGATAACAGAATTAGAGGATCGTTCAAAGTGGTGTGCCCGGTTGGATTCGAACCAACGACCTACGGATTAGAAATCCGTTGCTCTATCCGACTGAGCTACGGGCACCTATATTTATATTTTTCGAAAGAATTCGTATGTTAAAATACAATTCAAGTATAACAACACATAACTATTTACACAATATCTATTGTTGCCTTATGGTATAAACTATATAAGGAACAAATCCCATGTTTATCAAAAAAATACAGATCATCTATTGTATTATAGTACTACTCACGCCCTATCAGGTGCATACTGCAATACCAAGCACCAACAAAACACATAAAAAAGAACCATTTTCTTTAAATCACTACAAAGAACTCGAAGAAGTAGCTCATGCAAAGTATGCCAGAAGCCCAATAGATGTACGACAAACAAGATCAAACGACTATTATACTCTTGCAGCATCTTTTGAACTCAACATGCAAAAATTAATTATCGAGCATCATCATAAAAAACTTATTGCAATGGAATATGACCCCGAACAACACCATTCAATGATTAGAAGACTTCCTTACATTATAAGCGATCTACGTTCATGTACATATCTATCAAGCATTGTTAGCCAAGAAATATATGATGATATCCGATCAATACAACACATTCTAGAAACCAAACAACGAATTTTTAATGCTTACATTATATGTAAAACATCTCACAATAACACTTTGCCTTACATAGCAGCTCAATCCCCTACTACACCACACACACCTGTACCATTTACTCAAATAGTTGAAGATGAAGCCGATCCAGAACTAACGGCCAAATATATCGCTAAATCTGTATTTTTATTCTTTAACGATATAATTTTCATACCTTTTAAATCATCAACACCCTATGACCACAGACTTGAAATAAATCCATCTGCTGTCACAGATACGTATAGAATCAATCAAGAAGAACTATGTAAGAATCTAACAATTGCCCTAGAAGATGCCTATCAACAACCCCGCACAAGCAATTTAATTCTGACAATCAGATCAATCACACACTGTGTCATACAATTGCGACAAAAACTAGCAAAACATCATGCTCAATTAGCTCTAGATACTCAAGAGTTACTCAACCAAACGGACCAATCATCCAAGCAATTATATGCAAGAACATCTATAGCATTACAATATCACAAAGCACAAGAAACAATGCACAATCGCTGTGTTAAAGAACTCCAAAATGATCTGGATATTTTTACACTTGATCTTTAAAAAGATATCTTAAAAGTCTAATATTAGGAAAAAACATGTTTATACAATATCTATGCATTATAGCAAGTTGTACGTACCACGTTATGCAGCCAAGTATGACACAGAAAAATCTAACCTCAATTACACCTCAAGGCAAAAACACACTTTATTCAAAATCTAGCACAGCAACGCCTGAGATGCTATTTCAAAACAGCAACAATACAACCCAAACTTTCTCAAATGCGTCTTCTTCATCCTTGACACTCGATAGTTTTAATCAAAACACATCGCGATCAAACCCACCCACTCAAGTTGATTCAGATACTTCTGACGATATAAAAAAGGAAACAACATTCAATACGCCCCAACCTATCAAAGTGATGATACCAAAAACATTAACTGTTGAATCTCTCGAGTCTATTATTCCTCACAACATACAACAACTATTAATAAATCAAGACAACAAGCAATTTAATTCTTTTGCATTTAAAACTATTACCCAAAACACTCTGCAACAAATTGAAAAAACTATCCAAACTCTTAGGAATTTACCCATTTCTACACAAAAAATAGATACAACCCATATGTCAATCGAAGAATATAAGCAAAAACTCATCGAATTGCTTACACAATTACATACTAAAGCCACTGAAATATATGAAAAAATATCAATCGGAGAAAAATCTCGCAATGAATATAATACAACTCATAGTAGAAAAATTATTCATACAACAACACAAAGTGATGATCTTACAACAATTCTAAACAATTATGATTCAGACAAAAAAGGTCGTCAAAAAATACGTGACACAAAACGCACAATCAATTTTTTAGATTATTTTAATCCCCACAATTTTGAATATCATAACAACACAAAAGAAGATCCTACAAACCCTTATCTTTTAAAAACAAACGAAGATATAACCTTCTTGCCAAGCTCAGAAACTGAAAATGACATCTACAAAGAAGATTTAACACGAAAAAATCTAGATAAACAAGCCGTAGATATCGACCGTTCTTTATTTCTATTGCAAAATTCTGCATACAAAAAACAGCATAGTGCCAAAATTAAAGATTTATACAATGAACTAAAAACCGTTCATAAACTTTTAGCACAGCATCATGCACAATTAGCTGCTGAAACGAACAAATATGTAAAGCAAATTCCTTCAGATTTTATACCTTACTTAACAGAAGCAGAGCAACAAGAGTACAAAAAAGCTCACGATGAACATAAACCCCTTGAATTTATTGAACAAACAAAAGCTAAACTCATTGCAGAATACCATACAGCACAGGCAAAAATGCATAGTGACGCAGCAGCAGCAATAGAAATTAAAGAGTAATTTACGCTTGATCTTTAAACAGCTTTGCAAATTCTGCTGTTGCTTCTTTCAAGCGAGCAGCTGCAGAATCTGAAACATCTTTGCTTGATTCTATTTCATGATACACATCATGGTACACAGATTTAATATAGCTCGTACATTTTTGAACAAAGGAAGCAATTTGCTTTAAAGGAATTGCATCAAGCATGTTGTGGCGAAGCATAAATAAAATGATAGCTTCATCCACAAAAGAGTAATGCAAAAACTGCTCTTGCTTTAAAATCTCAACAGCAACCGCACCACGCGTTAAGTGTCGCTGTGATATCTCATCCAACTCTGTTCCAAACTGTGCAAAACTAAGCAGTTCATTATACTGAGCAAGCTCTAAGCGTAATGCTTTTGACATTTTTTTAACCGCAGCTGTTTGCGCTGATCCTCCCACGCGTGACACTGAAAGTTCTACGCTAATTGCAGGACGAATCCCTTGCTTAAACAACTGTGCATCTAAAAACAATTGTCCATCTGTAATTGAAATCAGGTTGGTTGGAATATAAGCCGTAATATCATCTTCTTGTATCTGAATAATTGGAAGTGATGTAATCGATCCACCAGCCTTCAAACATGCTGAACGTTCAAGCAACCGTGAATGTAAATAAAACACGTCACCAGGATAAGCTTCACGGCCAGGAGCACGTCGCATTAAAAGAGACATTTCGCGATATGCAACGGCATGATTGGTAAGATCATCGTACACAATTAAAACATCTTTACCTTGGTACATAAAATATTCAGCTATTGCGGTACCTGCATACGGAACCAAATATTGATTCAGAACAGCTTCGCTAGAATCTGCGCTGATAACAACGGTATACTCCAAAGCCCCATGCTCTTCTAACTTATTGACCAAGCGAGCCAAATTTCCTTGACGTTGACCAATAGAAACATACACGCAAATAACATTTTTACCTTTTTGATTCAAAATCGTATCAACTGCAAGAGCTGTCTTACCTGTGTTACGGTTTCCTACAATCAATTCACGCTGACCTTTTCCAATCGGTACGAGTGCATCAATAGCCAGAATTCCTGTCTGAAGTGGTTGGGTAATAGGAGTACGATCTATAATTGAAGGACAATCATTTTCAACAAAGCGGTACTGCGTTGTTTCAATAGCACCCAAACCATCAATAGGTTCACCAAGTGCATTGATTACTCGACCGATCATAGACTGACCAACTGGTATTTTTAATGCTTCACCAGTTCGTTTAACGACTTCGCCTTCAGATACCGGTATTGATTGAGATAACACAAAGATAGAGACAAAATCATCACTCATATTTAAAATGATTCCCTTGTTTCCGCCTTCAAACGTAACAAGCTCTCCGTACACAGAATCTACAAGACCGTAAACTTTACAAATCCCATCACCTACTTGCACCACAATACCAACTTGGTCAAGTTGCTGGTGAGGCTTATCTTGCAATTCTTTTTGAAGCAGTGAAACTAACTCTAAATCTCTTGTGTTCATCTTATTCCTCTTGAAGCATGCGTTGTGACAACTGTCGAATACGAGCAGCTATCGAATATTCCCATAATAAAACATCTGATTGCATGCGAATTCCTGCTATTAATGTTTCATCAACCACGACATTGCTTATAATTTTTTTTCCAGCTAATTTTTCAAAAAATTGTTCAAATTTTTTATATTCATTTTCTGACAATTCTTGCGATGAGTATATAGTCACTTCAAGCATATTGTTTTTCTGTACATACAAACAACAAATGTCTTGCAAAACTAAACTAAACAACGGCAAACGTTTATGATCACTCAGCACATCTGCCAAACGAGCTATCATAACCGGTATTTTAAAATGTTCAATCATAGTATCAATCAATTCATGACGCTGCTGCAACTGTGAACTGAGCAAACTGATAAGTGACATAAAATTATGATGTTTTTTTAAAAAGGCAATCACAAGCTTGAACGCATCAATATCCTGTATCGTGAGCAAGTGTCCATATTCTTGCACATAAGCTTGTGCATATTTTTTTGCAACAATTGATTGTGAATATCTCATAGGTTAATCCAAATTAAGAGATTGCATCAAAGTACGTAAATATGCCTTGCCGCGTTGCTTATCTGTTTTAAAATCTTGCTGCAATTGATTTGTTGTTTCACGTAGTACATCAGGAAATTCTTTTTGAACAATAATTTTATGCAGCATATATTGACGCTTTTGTTCTTGCTTCATATGTATCACTTGTTCCTGTTGCCGTAGATATACGTTATCTTTTTGCTCTTGCACTGCAACTGCTGTTTGCCAAGCTTTAAACTTTTCTTGCAACTCTGCATACAGTTGCTCTTGCTGCAAAATAGTATGCTGAACCGATTCACATGATTTTTCAATATCTTGATATCTTTGATCTAAGGCAACATGATCGATATGCTCTTGTCGTAACGATGCTTGAATTTTGTGTACAACGTATTTTCGCACCAAAAACAATGCAATTACTATACGTACCGCCAAATTAACAACATTAAAAACAGTATCTATCGATATCATCTTACTCAACCTTGGATAACTGAGTGCGCAACATAGATTTCAAATCATCTTTTTGCTTGCTTGTAAGTTTTGTATCACGCATATCAACATACTCAGAGTCTAATTCTTTTGGCTTTACGGTAACAACTGTCTGCCGAGGTATCATCTCATACAATGATGTTTTAATAAAACTCCATCGTTGTTGATGTTGTTCCAACAAATTACGATACACGGTACCAACACCTTCTATTTTTTTCTGCATTTGATTTTTGTGCTGTTCATCTTGGAGCAACAGATTTAACGCGGGAGCAAATACTAAATGACGCAACAACATATACGCTATCCAAAAATGAACGAGCTGAAATAACAACGTAATATCTGGTAATAACATATTTGCTCAACTTTGTTTAACTGACTTTGCCCATTACCATAAATGCTATAAGCAATACATACAATGCGCATGTTTCAACGAGCGCCATAGAAATAATCATAGTCATACGTATTTTTTCATATGATTCTGGATATCTACCAACATTTTCACACGCCTTTGCTCCGATCATACCTTGTGCAATTGCTGGCCCAACTGTGCCAATTCCCATTGCAATTGCAGCCCCTACCAAAACCGCTGCTTGTGCAATATTTGCATCCATGCTATGTACCCCTTATATATATTTAAACATTTTATAAGTCATATTATTCTTATTATCATACTGTAAGATCAATATGTCCACGAATCTGTAAAAAATCAAGGATTTAGGCCTGAAAACTATTAAAATTACGTATCTTACCCTTGTAAAGTTTCTATAAAGCGCCGCACCTGATTTACATAGTTTTGCTGCGTAGCAATATCTTCAAGGATATTTACCGCGAAATCCAACGTTAGAACAGGTACCCGAGCAAGATCCTGATCTATATCCTTTTTTTCAAAAAACCATGCATCATAGTATGTTTCTATTTTTTTTATGTAATCGAGCGTCGCTGTTTTTTCTGCCGCACGCCCTCGTTGCGCCATTCGCTCAAAACAAACATCTGCCGGTGTGCGCAGATAGATAAATCCAGCAGGAGGTCTTTGTATGCGGATGTTCTCTCGGTCCCATTGCTTAATGTATAAAGACCATTCAAGATCGTTCATAGTCCCGATGGCATGAGCAACACGGGCAAAACAATACCGACCAGAATATATTGATCGCTCAACTAAACCGACTTTATCTGCCCACACAGTATCGGCTTGTAACATTTGATCAATGCGCGTTATTAAAACATATTGCTGAAAAGAATATGCCCATCTTTTTTGGTCTAAAAAAAACGTTTTCAAAAAATTATGTCCCTCAACATTTTCCCATAACTCTGTAGGTTCTAAAAAAACATGCACATCAAGTGCCTGCTGTAAAATCTTTAAAAACGTTGTTTTTCCAACGCCTACATTACCTTCTACAAACAACATCGGTACTTGTTTAAAATCACGACTATTTTTTATCATATATTACTACTCTCTTGGTATGTTTTTGTTTTAAAATGGCCTATTTTCCTGATACACCAATAGCCCTTTTTTGCCTATTTAAAAAAAATATAGTATGTTAAAGCCTGAAAAAAGATTTTAGTACACAAATCAACTAAATGGTGTTTATGATAGTTAATACAAACAAATCGTATGCCCTTTTATTACTTATATCGTGTCTAACTTACAGTGTACATACACAGGATTTAGATACTACTAATTTTGATTTTGATTCTTTTGATTTTACGTTTGCAAATTCAAACGATGATAACAAAGGGCTTACCTTTGATAGCTTCGATACAATGCTTGCAGATATTGATCCAGAAGAACTTGCAGCATTAAAAGGTTGTGAACCTGGAGAAGCTGCAGAATGGAATAGCGCTTTTACGCTTCTAAATTTTCCGCCTGTTTTAAATACAGAAATTTATAAAAAAACAACGATTCCTTTAAGCAGGAATTTAATCAACTTACCATGCGTTCAAATTTGTGCGTTTGACAGCTTATCTGATCGCCAATTTTTTGCACATCTTATTTATAACCAAACCACACACAAAAGTTTTTCTGCATCAGAAGATGATGAAGATCAAACCCGAATCGGTTCTTATTTAAATATTGAATGCCGAGGTTTGCTTTCAGCATTACAATCTGTATTTGATAGCCCTTTACTACCACCTGATCTTAAAGCTGCTTTAAACAGTATCGACTTACCAACATTGACAGGTACGATTGCTAACGCGCGACTTGAAGAACGACGTTTATGCTTTATGAACTATTACTACCAAACAATTGGTAGCCAAGGATACTTGGAAATCAAATGGCCTTTGTTGTGGGTACTGAGAAATTTAAATTTTGCACCCAATGACAAAGCAAATCTAGAGCAACAATTAGCTGCATTTCAAGGTGGCGATTTTGATGAAGATATATTTGCACGAAAACATTTAATCATGGATGCATTAGGTTCTGGTACGTGTGAAATTTGCGTTAGTAAAAAAATATACGATAGCGGAACTCGCAGCGTCGATGTGGGTTTTGGATTACTTTTACCAACAGATAAATTTATTACTACCGGTTTATATGGAACCTACTTTTATCCAAAAGACCAACAGCCCTTACTCAATTTATGTGACATTGTTAACATATCATCCAGAACGGTTGCGCCAAATGGCAAAGAATTAATTTCTAACTATTTCCTTGCTGCACTTGATCAGTTATCTTCAAATCTTTTACAAACTCCTATGGGATACAATCAACACCTGGGTTGTGAATGTAAAGTATCTGCATTCTGGGAAATACGTCCAAACTTACATTTAAATGGAACTTATACGTTTGAAGTATTCTTACCTCATGACGAACCAAGATTTTTCATCCCAAAAGAACATGGTACATTCTCTGATGAATATAACGCACTACCAAATGGCACTGATGCACAGGCAGAGTTAAAATTAGCATTCCTTGAAAAAAGAATGACGACATTACTATTTCCTCGTGTAACCTCAGCTAAAATATTTCCAGGCGTTATTTTTTCTTCAGCATCAAGCTTGCATAGATCATGGAAAGCTTGGGACTTTACCTTTGGATACAGCAGCTGGATCAAAACTGCTGAAAAAATATTAAGCATCGCAAAACAACCAACCATTGAACCAAGTAACTTACAAATTAACAAAGCAATTAATGATACAGCGTGGCTAATTAAATTTTTCGGAAAAATTCATAAAACAATTCATTCTAAGCGACATGATGACATATCTATAAGCTTATGGGCTGATACTACTGTCTTTAATGTTGGCGTTGGTAATGATTTTAGTTTAGGTGTCACCATAGATACCAAGTTTTAATATAAGGAAATTTATGATTAAAAAATCGATATCACTTTCTATACTTCTTGCATGGTCATGCTTTATAACAGCAACACCTATAATTGGTGGCACATTTATTTTAAAAAACAACTTACTTAAAGCTGCAGACCAGGGCGGTTTATTTAATGCAGCAATTATCGATATCATCAAAGTTCGTCAAAAAGTAAAAGAGTTCATACTCGGCAAATTAATATGGCATGGTGCTACGTGCAACTTCTCTGTTATCAAAGCAGACGGTACTGCTACTGATGTATCTTTGGCAATTCTTATGAAACGACCTGAAACATTATTTGGTGCTTCATTTATCGTCGTAACACCTGCTCATCCTTTAGCAACACAACTAACCACTCCAGAAACACAAGATGCTGTTCACGCTTTCATTAAAAAATCTCAACAAAAAACAGTTGCACAACGCTATGACAACATAGACAATCATGCTATTGCAACAGGACTTTATACATTAAATCCATTCACACATGAAAAAATGCCTATTTTTATTTCTGATTATATCATCGAAGGTTATGATGCGCGTCACAGTCACGGACACGTTGGAGTACCAGCACATGATCATAACGATTTTACATTTGCTCATCAGCACAAATTACCTATTAAGTTAGTTATCACATCATTTGATCCACTTGGCATTTCAAACCCTCAATTTCACAAAACAACAAAACAACTTATTGAAGCGTATCCTGGCGATTATGATGATTGCACCATTATCAATAGTGATTTTTTAAATGGTTCTATCAAAGATGCTCATGATGCAGCCGTTGCATACATTGTTCAAAATCAACTTGGAACCGAATATCAAAAAACTCTCATATACCAAACTGGAAATAAACATTATTCTATTCATGAACTATACATGATTGAGCAAACGCTACAAAAAGAAAAACGTGAACTTTCAGGAGCACAAAAAGAGCTCTTTTCTGTGTTAATGGCACAAGCTCAAGCTGATTTTTTAACTATCGTTGAACAATTTTTAGTCAACGCTAAAAATGCTCGCGAGTTAATGGTTGAACTGGTAGAAGAATCATGTACGGTTCGCAATAACAAAGATGCTTATTTAATTAAATGGGCAAATTTAAATAGTTCAGAACCTGAAAAATATATTTTTAAACGCGATATTATAAATTTTACAAACATGCATAAATTTTGCACAGAACTCATTGATTTTCTTGGTGATTTTGCATCAAGTTGCACCAATGCGCTCGAAGCTATTAAAAACTTAAAACATTCATGAGTACAGATCATATAACAGGCATTATTGACCGGATCCTGTTTCAGAATACTGAGACAGGATTTTCGGTTTTTATGGTTCACAGTAAAAAGAATGACCCCGTAACGGTCACAGGTTCTTTTGCTAACATTCAAGCGGGCCAAGAGATACAAATAGAAGGATCTTGGATCTTTCACCCTAAGTTTGGCAAACAACTACAAGCTGTTTCATACACCACAGCTCTGCCAACCTCAACACGTGGCATCAAAAAATATTTAAGCTCTGGGCTTATCAAAGGTATTGGACCTGTATACGCAGAAAAAATGGTGATGTATTTTAAAGAAGAAACTTTAAACATCATAGATCAAGAACCTGATAGATTGTATGAAGTAGATGGCATAGGGCCTAAACGGGTACAACAAATTATACAATCGTGGCAAGAACAAAAATATGTCGCTAAAGTTATGGTTTTTTTACAAGAAAAAGGTGTTTCTACCACCTATGCAACTAAAATTTATAAAAAATATGGTAATGATTCGATTGCAAAATTAACTGAAAATCCATATCGCCTCACAGACGATATCTGGGGTATTGGTTTTAAAACAGCAGACAAAATTGCACAAAACATGGGCTTTGCAACTGGATCAACGCAACGTATCCAAGCCGGTATTTTATTTTGTTTGAAACAAGAAAGTAATTATGGCCACGTCTATCAAGAAATAGAAACATTAAAACAAAAATCTGCTCAACTTCTTGAAATAGACCAAGAACTTCATACAACGCAAATAAAACATTCTCTGACAAATTTATACAACAATGATCAGATCAAACTCATATCACATAACCAACAACATTTTGTCGGACTTTCAGCTTTGTATGGTTCAGAAAAAGGATTAGCTCAAAAAATTTTACAGCTCATTAACCATCCTGTCACACAAGAGCAAACACCAGCGCAACTGTATCAACAACTCCAAAAAAACATGGACATTGAACTAAACCAGAACCAACAGGAAGGTGTTTTAAAAAGCTTTGAGCATAAATTATCAATTATTACCGGCGGTCCTGGTACAGGAAAAACAACACTGGTTAAAGCTTTAATAAAAATGCTTGAGACCTATCAATACAGTTACAAACTTGCTGCTCCAACTGGCCGTGCAGCTAAACGACTGATGGAAAGCACCAAGCGTCAGGCAACAACTATTCATAGATTACTTGAATTTGATCCTTCCAATATGAAATTTGTACACAATGAAACCAATGCGCTCAAAACAGATTTTTTAATTATTGATGAAGTATCAATGATTGATATATTTTTAGCGCACAATGTTTTTAAAGCGGTCAGTTTAAACACACATGTAATCTTAATTGGTGACATAGATCAACTCCCTTCGGTAGGACCTGGCAACGTATTAAAAGATTTGATCAATACCAACATTATTTCTTGTACACGACTTACAGAAATCTTCAGACAAGCTCAAAACAGTATGATCATTCAAAATGCACACCGAATCAACAAAGGTGAATTCCCTACAACAGCGCTACCTGAATGTAAAAAAGATTTTTATATCATATCGCAAGAATCAGATCAAAACTGTTTTTCAACCATCAACCATGTGTTTACCACAATTTTACCACAACATGGTATCTCTATTGAGCAGGTAACTATCTTGACCCCTATGAACAAAGGTGCCGTAGGAACCCAAGCTTTAAACCACAGCATGCAAGCACTCCTCAATCCCTCAACAGAAAAAAAATCAACAAACCACATGGGGACTGTCTACAAAATCGATGATCGTGTTATGCAAATAAAAAATAACTACGATAAAAAGATTTTTAATGGCGATATGGGCACCATTACCGGTATAGATGGAGAAGAACAACAAATGTTCGTTCTGTTTGATGGAATAACCATTACGTATGGATTTGATGAACTCAATGAACTTGTTTTGGCATACGCCATCACAATTCATAAAAGCCAAGGTTCTGAGTATGATGCAGTTATTATCCCTGTTTTTATGCAACATTTTATGTTACTTCAACGAAATTTATTATATACTGCTGTTACAAGGGCTAAAAAACTCTGTATTTTTATTGGGCAACCCAAAGCTATAGGCATGGGTATCAATAACACAAAACAAGAACAACGCATTACTTTTTTAAAACAATGCATTACCGATCAACTTTCATGCAGATAAAACTATATTTCATTCTTATTCTCGCTTGTTTTACCAACATAGAAGCCATAACTATTATGCTTGATCCTGCTGGTGATGGACAACATACAGGACACGAAATAGATGGAACTTTTGAACGCACGATCACCTGGCAATGTGCTCAAGAAATAAAACAACAGCTCATACAAATTGATCCATCCATACATGTCGTCATGACTCGATCACCAGGAGACACTATAGAGCCTCTGCAAACTGCTAACTTTGCCAACAGGATGCATGCTGATCTGTTTTTACATCTTTCCTTTTACCAAGAAAAAACAATTCCAAATCATGTGGCTATTTTTTATTATGTACAAAATCCAACTGATCATTGGCATCGCTATCAACCATTATATTTTTATCCCGTCAGCCAAGCACATTTGATCAACCTAAAGGTCACCGAAAAAATAGCACACTTTTTTTCCGTAACTTTTGAACAAAAAACAATTAATACCGCATTTGTCCCTCTTGGTGTTTTTGCATTACCCTACAAACCCTTATTTGGTATCACCCCTCCAGCATTGTGTATCCAAGCTGGACTCGTACACCAAAAAGATTGGAAATATATCGTCGATCCAATTGTTCAATCTATCAAAGCGATTTTACTATGAACCTAAAAACATCTTTATTTTTATGCACTATCGCCATAGTTGGATCTTTAATCTTTTTTTGTTACCAACAATCCTGGATTATCATGATTCCCAGCATCCAAGACTCTATGGTTAAAATTGAACAAACGTCAAAACCACACACTGTTGAATTATGGTTTTTTAAAAATAATACATGGCACACAGAGACCACCGATATTATCAAAAACAACAAAGCTACTACGATACAGCAAATTTTAAACTACTGGTTTACGCTCATGGAAGATGAACAACTGTACGAAAAGCACACCATCATACAATCGGTTGCATTAAATCACAATGCCTCTGAAGCTTTTATTTCTTTTAACCAAAATCCCCTACAAAACCATGCAAGCATCTACAGTAACTATTTTTTAATACATGGAATCTTAAAAACGCTCAAAGCTAATAATTTAGAGCTACAATCAGTACGATTCTTGGTCAACCATCAACCTATACAAGATGGACAATTCAATTTTGACCACTCATGGAACATTAATGGTTATATAAATCTTGTAAATTAAAACCATAAGCTCTTATACTTTATTCATACGGACTCAAAACCATGGGGGCCTTTATGAAAAATCACATTTTTCTCATACTTATCATGACCAGTACCTGCGCATACAGCAATCCAGGACGATTAACAGTAACACAAGACAACAAGAAAATTATGTATGCCTACGTAGCGTTTTTACTCGTAGCTTCAACGTTTTGTCCCTCGCAACATCCACAATATCTACCCAAGCAATCAAGCGCTCTGCCACCTTTAATCAATGCAACAAACACCACAATGAGCACATAATCTTTTTTAGAAATCTTGCGCCAAAACCAGAACCTATGCTATGGTCTGAATAGAAATTTTTATTTTTAAGGAGACTGTATGTTATTAAGTTTTATTAACAGACTTTCATTGACGCAACAAGGATTTTTATCATTAGTCATCGGACTTATCTTAGTTCTTGGTGCATTTGATAAACTTTGCATTTTCCAAAATTTTTTAAACATCTTTTTAATTGTGCTCGGTGCATACTTAATGCTTCGTGGCGCACAAGCTGCAAATCTTTGGGGCAAAATCAAAGGTTTACGTAAAAAATAAAAAATAGCCGGTTTAAAAACCGGTTATTTTATAACCTTGTTTGAGATTGATCAAGAGTATGAAGTCCATCTTTAAGGACGATACGAATACTTGGACCAGCTATAGTAATACCTGCTTCTTGTAGTTTTTCAACCAAAGCAAAACGTACATTGCTTGCGATATCCCATTGACGCAACGTATTGCCTGAACTTAAAAAGCCTCGTACTAAGAATACATACCCTTTGTCATCAAAATCTTGCAACCGTACAAAAGGTTGAGGAACTTTCAAAACATCTGAATCTTCATCTAATGCTTTAAAACAAAGTTTACGTACCAATTTAATATCAGTACCAAAAGGAACTGTAAACACTATATCTTCAAGACCGATATAGCTTCTGGTGTAATTCCAATTATACAAGCTTGATTTTAAAATCGTTGAATTTGGCACAATAATATTAACAGCATTTTTTCGGCGTAAAATCACTGCCCGAGGGCCCACGCGACGCACGACACCCATCGTTTCACTATCTATTTTAACATAGTCGCCAAGCTTAACAGGCCGTTGTACCAAGATAAAGAAATATGCTACAAAATCTGTAAATAGATCTTTAAACGACCAACCCACCACAACTAAGGCTACATAAGAAGCACCTGTGACCAAAGAGCCAAGCTTTGACTGAACACAGGCAATCATGATAGCAAATGTAATAATCACGTAACGTGAGATAATAATGATCGTATTTTGAATACCAGGATCGACATACTGGATATCAAATAATCGTTGTAAAACAACTCTTCTAAATAAATAGGCAGCGATAATGCCACACATCGTCATAAAAATGATATACAGCAAATTTATTACTTTAAATGACTCTGGTATAATCTTGCCCGCACTATTAATCGATTCTATTTTAAAAATCTCATGCAACACAATTTTACGTAGTGTGACATAGGTAAATCCATATCCCCAAACATATGAACAAACGATAATACCCACCATCATACTCATGAGCATGCTCATAACAATGGTTATGACATACCATGTTTTTGCATGTTCAAATCGTTCGCTTTGAACACCTACACCATCTTCTTCAAAAAAAAGTATCGCTGTATACTGCTTGATAATGTTGTACACCAAAAATAATACAACACCTATGATAATGGTTAAAAACAAATTCCAAAAAACATACCAAAGGAGCGATCCATAACCACCCAAATAAGGATCACTCATGATAAGAACGCTAAAAACACTCAGTAAAAATAAGTAATAATGGTTATTAAACAGTTGCGCAAAACGTTGCCAAAAAACTGATTTTTTAGGCAACCATTGCATGATTTCATCTTTATCAAGTGAAAAGATAATAGATATAAAAATCACAACATGATAAACCCGCAATAAAATATTAGGCAACTCTGTTTGTTGATGTGCCATAACAACAATAAACATACGTCTCATGATCAAAATAAGTATGGTTGCTATAGAAAAAAATGAATAGACCAACGAAAAACGATCAATCAAACGCTTACTGAGCAAAAAATAATCAAATTTTCGATTCAACGTTAAAATATGCACGAGCAATCTGCGTGATGCATAAATCCAAAAAGTAATTGAATAAATATAAAAAACAATAACCAACGCAACGGGCACATCATATAAAAATTCATACATTAAACATAAGCACCAAACATACAACGGCTTAAATACATCCCCGCCAAATCCAATCACAATGGCAAAAAGATGTCTCCATCTATACAAAGGATCGGTATCATCATGTTGGTCGCTAATGAGTGATCGATAAAAGCTTGGCAACAGCGCTTGTAAAAACAAATAGGCAAGGAATAATCCAAACATCATTAAAAAGAGCGCAAGCATTCCACCAAAGCCAAATCCTGCAAAACCGTACGCTATTTTTTGAATAGTTAATTGTGATATGTATGTTGTGATTATGATATACACATCTTTTAAAAAGAGCGTTAAATTCGGAACTATATTTTTAATACCATCCCACGTTACAGCACTCATTGATCTATGCCAAACACCGATCATGTCAAATTCTTGCAGCAACGTAATAATAAGTTCTAAAGTTTGTTCGTCTATACGCAGCAAACTTTCATAATGATCATTAATATGCAAAATAATTTCTTGTTCTTGCTGTAAATCTTGAATAATTTGTTCAAGCAACATCAAACTATCTGTCCATTTTTTTTGGGTACTGCTGTACATAACATGATTGCCTGAACGCAATACTTCTTGTTGTTGCTTCAAATATTCAAGCGCATGTTGCGTATCTTTTAACATTTTGTGAAGTGTGGCAATAAATTCTTTATGCTGCTTCATTTCTTGTTGCAACACACTCTTCATTTTTTTATAATCAGCACGTTCTTTTTCAAACGTTTCACTATCTTTGCTATGACCATGGACAATTTCATATAATAATTTTATAGCCTGCAAAGCAATATAGGTCTGTCTATCTTGGGCATCTTGTACCAACAACATAATTTTTATATTTTGAAGCTGACCATCGAGCTTAACCATAGAACTTAAGGCATGGCCCACAGAATACAATGCAAAACGATCTGAAATTGTTTGCACATCACGGTCAAAATCAAGAAACTGCTGCATCGTACCAAGTGATATTTTAAACCGATGCTTTAATCGATCAAAATCATCTTGTGCAGCTATTTTTTTCTGCGCTACTTCTTGGCGTAATTTTACCAATTCAGCATGCTTTTGTTCAGAAGATTTTTTTTGCTCTATATGTTTTCGTTCATATTGTTGAACTTCAGATCCTTCAACATACAAACGATTACGTACGATCGTTGCTTCTTCTGATAGTTCTTGCAATTTATCTTGCAAAATAGACTCTTTAGATGATAAAAAATCTAACTGTTTTTGATAAAAGCTAAGACGCAACAATGCTAAGTCTCGTTCTTTTTGGATAAACTCCTTATCCAGATCAAGCATCGATATGTCATCTTTTTTCATATCAGTTTGACGCTTTTTATCTTCGATGATCTGCTCTATGGTACTAAATTCTTTTTCTTTAGTTGCAACCACACTTTCTTGTCGATTGATTTCTTGAACAACCTCATCTTTTTTGCTGAGCACTTGATGTATCTGTTCTTGTATCGAAATATTTTTTTTGGTGATATTTTGAAAATCTGCAAAGGAATACAATGATTTTTCTTCATACGAACCATTTTGTGGTGATGATTCAGAAATTAATGAAGACCAAAAATCAATATGCTGCTGCAACAATTCTATGGTTTTTATTTTGGTATCTTTTATCTCAACAGTTAGTGCTTCCAATTTATGAAGTCCACTTATCATGCGTGTCAACGCAGGTGACTGCTTGCCTGTCTGATTTAAATCTTCGATTTGCTGTTTTATTTCTGCAGCTTTTTGATCTGTGTGCTCGGTAAAATTACCCCACTGTTGCTGCAAGGACTGCAATTCAGATTTTAAATTATCTAAATGTTTATAACGAACAGCGCCATCCAAACCCAGCACAATGCGTACTTTAGGCGCTGTAAGATCACTTTTTAATTTTGCTCCAAGTTCAAAACCTAAAGAAAATAGCGGTGTCCACAGACATGCCAACAACAAGAACATTAACATATTCGTCCATACTTAAAATTAACACAAAATCAGAATACCCAAAGGATAATGAAGCGCCCTTGCTACACAGTTTTAATTAAACATATCTTACGATTTTATGCAACCAATTCTGACTGCTTTTTAAGCACTTCATGCCACCCCTGCGTAACGTAACGATCTAAAACAGATTCGTCTATCATGCACTCTTGATCCAACTCAAGCATTGCCAGCCTGTATGCCTCTGGACTAGTTGGTATAACGTCACACAAAATAAACATTCGTAGCAAAGCTTTTTGCCGTCCAATCTGTGTCAAATTAAATTCTTGCCGATACAGATCAAGCAAATATTCAAACACATCACTTACAACAACTTCTTGAGGAATCATCAGCAAACAAATTTTCATAAGTTGATGAATAAAAACCAATTGATCAACATGAATACTGTGCGTTGACCGGATAATTTCTAAATATTCAAAGGTATACCATGAGCCACGAGGCTGCACATCGCACAATATGATAGATCCAGTCGCAAGCAAATGCGCTTGATGATCTTGAGGGTAAATACACATAATTTTACCCAATTGCGCATGAAAAATATGGACTTTTTTACGCAACGGGATAAAATTTTTCATAACAAAGGCATAACTAATCATAATTTTTAACCAATTTATATACGTAAACCACCCATGAAAAAATTATATATCTTACTTTGCGCACTAGCTATGACGGTGCACATACATTCTAATGACTATCGCAAAAAAACGTATACTCGTAAACCTAACAAAATAGGTTACCAACAACGTGAATATACTCAACCACAACAACAATCAACAGCAAAGTCTCAACTTCAAGTATTAAAAAATCAAGCTTTAATACTCTGTACATTCTGCATTATACTCAATGCCGAAGCTGCTTTACTTAAGCAATAACATGTAGCTATGTATCGTATAATTTCTACCTAAAAATTTACGAATCATGCTTGATGGTTGCTGTGAGCCACCCGGACTTAAAATATCGGTCACATAGGCTGCACCTACTTCACGCGTCCACAATCCTTTTTGTTTCATATAATGTACAATATCAGCAGCTACAACCATGCTTAATGGATGAGTATAATATGTTGATTGATCATGCATAATGATTTGTTGCATATGAGTTTGCCAATGATAATTTGGATCATATGCTACATGGGTATATATTTTTTTATACAATTTCATAATGATGTCATGAATACTTTTTTCATGTCCATATTTAAATATATTCAATGAAACCAACGATAGAAATATTTGATCGAGTGCTGCATGAGCTCTTTCAAATTTCTGTGTTGCAATAATTGCATTAATGGTTGATTGCGGCAATGGCTGACCTGTTTGTATATGTTTACCCAACGCCTTCCACATCTCTGGTTCATCAAATAAATATTCTAAAACAGATGCTCCAACTTCGGAAAAATCTTTAGATATATGATTTCCTGAAAATATCGTAAATCGAGTTGCTCCAAAAATATCATGCAATCCATGCCCAATTTCACAAAATAGTTTTTTGACTTCTGACAATGTAAGCAATACCGGATCATGCTCTTCTGTTTGCTGAAACTTAGCTGCCACGACCGACGCTCCTACGCACGCTATACTACAATCATCACGAATTGCAGGAATTAATGTCATGCTACACATTTCTTTAATGTTTTTTCCTGAACGATCATACATATCAAACATTAAAAAACCTAAAACTGCCTGATTTTTGAGTGAACGAACACGATATGCTTGTATACCCGAAGACCACATCGAAACTTCTTGTTGTGGCTCAAAGCTCACATGAAAAATAGTTTGCAACTGTTTGAGCATTGCAGGAATAACTTGTTCCAATGAAAAATAACTTTTCAACGCATCACTTTGTACATGATACATTTTTTGAACAAACCAATGACGTACAAATAAAACATCCCATGGCTGTAACAATCCTTTAGATGTTAAAACAACACCAGAAGGAAGATTACGCAGCATTTTTTTATAATCACGATCAACAAGCAACTGTATTTCTTTATACAACGACCATATAAATATCTCAGCTTTTTTACAGTTTTTAAACATAAGGTTTGATGCTTGATATTCAGCATAATTGTTATATCCAAACACACGGGCTATTTCTTGATATTTTTGCACAATTGATTGCACAGTAGGTTCATTTTGAGGATACGCAATTTGTCCCAAAAGATCGTATACTTTTTTACGCGTTGATGCTACCGTGCAATGTTGCAAAATAGTCGTACATACTGATTCAAAAGACGGAACGATATAATTGCCATACTCATCAACATTCAATTGCTTCATGCATGATTCTGGCACTCCAAGCATATCGCTCAAAGGAATAGCGATATGACGTACATCATATAAAATATTGCTATAGTATAAACCTGACAACGACTGAAGCTCTTGTTTCATCTGCTCCAATTCAAATTGCTTACTCGTTTCAAGCAACAAACCTTCACGTCCAGCTTTATGTGCCATGTATTGTAAGAAAAATTGTATTGGCTTAGTAGCATGGTATGAATCTTTACCAAATTCTTGATACTCAGCAAACGCGGTATACAGTTCTAAATTATTATCAATGTATTGATTTTTAAAAGATTCAAGCTCTTGTGCTCCTAGATTTGCAGCAAGCTGTAATTGGACATCATCACTTAAAGAAGCAATGACAGAAAGCATTTTTTGATTCATTGTAAATACAAGATAGGTCTGTTCATAGCGCAAAGCTGTATTAATATAGGTACGACAGATTGGTTTTACAGCCATGATGTCAGACAATGCTTCTTGCATTTTACAAAGAGTATCCTGAACAATCATTTCGATATCTTCTGCTGTTTTAGGAAACAATTGCTCTATCCGATCAATATCTATACGAGCACAAATACGTTCTTGTTGAACCTTTTTAACTCGACATCCAGATAATGATAAACCTACTATAATAATACTCAGCAATACTTTCTTCACAGCAAATAACTCCCTATCTATAATCGTTTTTTTCATATTACTTTAGTATATACATGAATGCTAAACAAAAAATGAATATCTATTTATTTTTTAACGTAAAACATTCTAAGATAAAAATAAGTTTTTTTAAAAAAGGAGTCTTAATATGTCCGCATGTCAAAAAATTATGCTTACAGCACTCATGCTATATTCGACTATAGCATTTAGTGCCTCAGCTGCACCAAGACCGATATCTCCACAATCGGTTCACAAATTATTATCTTTTCTTAAACAGATACAAACAGCTCGCCCAGCAGCACTGCGTCCCATGGGCAAAAATCTATCACCTAGCCAACAACCAAAACTACAAACCGCTATTGATGCCGCTACTCTTTCCATTCTTAATAATGCTTTAACTAAAGCCGCTGCTTCTTTTATAGATTACACAAAGGCTCAAAAAATAGATGGTCAAGATACTGTTTTAGCTCCTCATGAGATAGTTGCTCATTTTATTGGCAAATGTTACGAACCATTTATCGTTTTAAGCAAAAAAGGTATATCAGATTTATGGTCGGATTACCTAGCTATTAGCGGCCAATTTATACTAGGACAAAACCCTGAACTATGCGATATATTCGCAGGTGCATTACGTTCAATTATAACATTATGGAAGCGATACCAAGAAAAGTTTGGAAATAATGAGGTAAAGTTACAACTACAAAGAGGAAAGTCGCTCGAAGATGTAACAAAAACTGTTGAAAAATGGATAAAACTCACACAAAATATCATGGAAGAAATGGAAAAATGCGGCACTGCAGCAACAGCACAACAACAACTACAAAAAATTCCTGATGCTGAATTAGCAGCACGAGATGCGATACTTCAAGAAAGAGATCAAAGCATACAAAAAATCATTCAAGAACGTGATAAAAATATGCAAGATATCAAACAAAAAAGATTAACAATAGAACAAAAGCAAAAAGAATTTATAGCCCAAGAAGCAAAAGCTCGAGAACAAATAGTAGCAGAAGAAGATGCTGCTATAGCAAAATTGAATAAAGAACAAAACGACACTGCAAAAAAAATTAATAAAGCTGTGCAAGAGCGTACAACCAAAGAAGAAACTATAACCAAATTATCCGAGCTCATTGCAACAATAAACGAAAAAATATCTGCTGCTAACCCTTTAAACCAATTAGCTATGGGATACATCCACGCAGCACTCGAATCACTACTATCTCCAAGTCCAAATAAAAATGTTTTTCTACTAAGCATAAAAAAAGCCTATATCGTATTACTTAATAAAACCCAATCTCATATCAATGATGAAGAACCATACTTGGAGCTTTCGTCCAAATTTGACCTTACTAATGACAAAGCAGATATAACACTTCTTAAATATGATCTAATAACGCTATGGGATCTAGCTACAATTATTCTATTTAATAACCAAGAAAACACGGACGTTGATTTTTTAAAAGCAAAACCATACCAATTACCATATTATTCTATAGAACAGTGGAAACAGTTAACTGAAACTATAGGAAACGAAGGACTTGATGTAGCAACCATGAAAACAATAGATCCAACATATAAAGCATCTGCTATCTCAAAACTCAGAAGTAAAGCTAAGGCTATCGCGCAATCTGATGCTGCTAAAAAAGCTGCTGCTGCTGTTGGATCAGCTTGGCAATCACTTACATCAGGCTTAAGCAAAATTAAAGGATACCTAGCTCCTACCGTCGTCGAAATCGATGAAGATGTTCAATCTGTAGAAGCAGAAATAGCTGCAGCTCTTGAAAGAATTCCTGCTGCCGCTGTCGCTAAAATTCCTGTAAGTGCAAAAGATGTACCTGCTGCCGTAGCAGCTGCTGCTGAGCCTAAAGAGCCTGCTGCCGTAGCAGCTCCTGCAGCCGAACCTAAAGCAGCAGTTATCCCTGCAGCTAAGGCTGGTTAATAACTTACTGAAATAAAAACATAATATAACAACTATTGACCAACAAAGAATAAGGGAATGTGTATGACATTCCCTTATTCTTTGTTTAAATAATTAAATTGATTCTCACATACTGCTCTACAACTAACAGCAAGACATATTTTTCATGTGCCCTTAGTCAGAACCCTTAAGCTTGAGCAATTGATCTCGCAACATAATCGCTTTTTCAAAATCTAAATCTTGAGCAGCTTTTTGCATAGCGTTTTCAACATCAATAATCATTTGTTGACGTTCCTGTTCAGTCAACGCCTGATTTTTTTGTTTTGCGCGTTTGCCTTTAACCGTTTCTGTTCTGGTTAAGTTCAATGCAGCTTTAGAAATTGACTGAACCACTTCACGCACCACTGTTGTTGGTGTAATGCCATGCTTTTGATTGTATTCTTGTTGAATCTTTCTGCGACGAGCTGTTTCGGCAAGCGCATACTGTATCGCATCAGTCATTTTATCAGCATACAGCTTTACCACACTTTCCGTATTACGAGCAGCGCGTCCTATAATTTGAATCAACGATTTTCTATCACGCAAAAAACCTTCAACATCTGCATCCATAATCGCAACAAAGGCAACTTCGGGTAAATCTATTCCTTCTCGCAATAAATTAACACCCACAATACAATCAAATATTCCTAAACGTAATTTTTGTAGTATCTCTGTTCGCTGTGGCGTTTTAAGGTCACTGTGCAAGTAACAAACTTTCACACCTTTTTGTTCTAAAAACTGTGCTAATTCTTCTGCCATTTTTTTAGTTAAAACAGTAACTAAACTACGAAACCCTTTTTGTGTTGTTTGCGTAATTGTTTCAAGCAAATCTGGTATTTGATTCGTTCGTGGACAAATCTGAAGTTCAGGGTCAAGCAATCCCGTAGGGCGTATAATCTGTTCAACCACTTGATCACTATGCTGCATCTCATATTTGCCAGGAGTCGCTGAAACAAAAATCGCATTACTAAAAAATCTTTCCGCTTCTTCAAACTTTAAAGGACGATTGTCGTACGCTGATGGTAAACGAAAACCAAATTCAACTAATGCTTTTTTACGTACTCGATCACCATGATACATACCTGATATTTGCGGTATTGCAATATGTGATTCATCCACAATTAGTAAAAAATCATCTTTTGCAAAAAAATCAAACAAACAATACGGTGACGTCCCTGGACTGCGTCCGTCAAAGTACACAGAATAATTTTCTATTCCATTACAAAAACCTGTTTCTTCTATCATTTCAACATCATTAAGCACACGACGTTCAAGTCTTTGTCGATAAATCGGATTTTCAAGCTCCGGAGCGTACATGGCAAGCTCGCGTTTAATAGCTTCAACTGCACGATGCTTAACAGCTGTTGACGTTACAAAGTTTTTTGCTGGAAAAATAATAGTTTCCGTCATTGTTTGATCAACATAATTAGTCATCTTGTCAACCAAAGCCATGCTATCAATAGTGTCACCAAAAAGCTCAATGCGTATTTTTTTATGCTTTTCATACGGTACGCAAATTTCAACTACATTGCCCATCACGCTAAACGTACCGCTTTTACGATCAATATCATTACGTTCATATTGCATAAAAACCAACTTCAACAGTAAGTCTTTGCGCGATATCGTCATACCAACTGAAAGCGGCAACGCTTGTTCTTTATAATCAACCGGATTACCAAGTGAATAAATACAAGAAACTGATGCAACAATAATCACATCACGCCGCTGCATTAAACTTGCGACAGCTTCAATACGCAACCGTTCAATTTCAGGATTTATTTTCGTTTCTTTAGGTATGTACATATCTTGAGCTGGCAAATATGATTCTGGTTGATAGTAATCATAATAACTTACAAAATAACAGACTTTATTTTCAGGAAAAAATAAACTGAACTCTTCATACAGTTGAGCCGCAAGCGTCTTATTCGGAGATAAAACAATAACCGGCTTATCTTGACGAGCAATAACGTTTGCTATGGTAAATGTTTTACCAGACCCTGTCACACCCAACAGCGTCGATTTTTTACCTTCATGATGTGTTAATTTTTCTATTGCTGCTTCTTGATCACCAGCAGGTTGAAACGGTAAATGTAATTTAAATAAACTCATAAATCCTCTTTGCTCAATAAACGTGTCGTTGTACCAACCATTTGTGATTCAACTTCACTATTTTGTGGAATACCTGACCACGTTTTTGTTGTGGTTGAATCTGTCATGCGATGTACACCAGATGATAATAATCGATTAATACCATCAATCTCTTCTTGCGATCTGCGACATTCCAACAAACTTTCTCCACTACTTTGCGTTTCAAACATTTCGCTTACTACATCATCAGATAAAGGAACTAAATTAAGATAATCTATACTTGCCATCCATGCTTGTATAACACCTTTCATAATTTGATTACAAAATATTTCATCAGAAGGTTTTGATGCATTTGACGACAAAGCAGAAGAACTATTATGCATGGAACCGTATCCATACATAGACATACCTATAAGTATACTTAAAAAAGCAATTCCTATCCGATTCATGTTTTTCCTTCTACTTTTCAAATTATTTCTTTGGGAGATGCTTTTTATGTCGATGCACCCAATTCGAATCTTTCACACGCGTAAAACGTGGCTTACTCTTTAATGCTTCACTTTCACATGCCACAGCTGTAGCAACAACAGGTCTCATATCTTCTTCTGACAAATCTCCTGCAGATTCTACTCTTTTAAATGGTGCACCATCAAACAACATAGTATCATTCCATGAATCTTCTTGTTCAAGCACTGCTGTAGCAATTGGCATTAGATGCTGAGTATGACCTGAAATTTTAGCGGGTGTGTCAACGTGTTTTAAAAGTTTTGGTCTCTTTTTTTTACCTTGATCATCATCTTCTTGCTGCTCATTATCAGAATTATGATTATTGCCAAAACTAATACCAAGCTTAGCATCATATAGTGCACTGGAAATAGGGCTCGGTATCTCATCTTGCTCATACCCATTGTCAATTGCTATTTCACGCAGCCGAGCAATCACAACACTGTTAAAATGAACTGCTGAACATAGCTCACTCTCATCACTGTCTAGTTGTTGCACATACACACGACTCTTGGATAAAGCAGCATAATGCCTTGCTTTAAAAGATTTTATATTTTCACAAAAACTACTAAATGATGTTGGGGTTGATTCTACCGATAAATCAAACAACTGAGATGAGATATGACTGACTTGTCTGTTTAATGTACGAGTCATTGGTGATATTATGATTGGCCTAACACCGCTACCATCTTCTGTCTTAAAGCTTTCAAGCTGTAACGAAAGATCTGGTTTGGACCCGTCCCCCGACAATGTCTCATTTGACGAAGCATAAGAACCATGCATTATGCCCGTCATAATCGCAATATTCAATAGTATATATAATATATTCATAATCTCAAACTCCCCTATAGTGCTTCCCGTATAAACCCAATTTTGATATAATTATATACAACATCCCTAACCTTTAGTTATATATTGATATGAAAAAGTATATTTTTATTATTGGTTTAAGCTTACAATGCTTATTACAAGCTGCGCAAACAACGATATTTGCCCATGGTATTATCGATACTCCTTGCCAAATCAAGCGATTTATCGAAGCTATAGCAACACCTGATCACACAACAGTCATGTTTCCTGACGCCTACCCAGCTCAAGGATGGGGACTCAATCGAGCTATAGATCTGTGTACCAAAAAATTTGGTAAAACTGTTAACAGAAATGCTATGTTTATGGGTCAATCAGATGATTTACAAGCTCTGGATAACTCTATAAAAGCCCAACCAACTCATACAACTCTGATAGGATATGGTACATCGCGTGGTGCTGCAACATGGCTTACCTATACAGCAATCCATAACCCAGAAAATCTACATGCTTTAGTGCTTGATGCTTGTCCTTGCAGCATGCCTGATGCTATTAAACCAATTATCACACAATACGGCATTCACGAAACATGGGCACCTGCAATTTTTAAAATACTCTTTCCGCAATATAAGCCTGATCAAGCAATAACCCCTTTACAAGCTATTGCGCTTATTAAAAACAAAAATTTACCAATATTATTACTACATTCTAAAACAGACACCACAGTTCCATACGCTCACAGCGTAGCACTATATTTAGAACTCAAAAAACATGGGTTTCATAATATCCATATGGTAAGCATGCCACATGGTCGCCATAGCTTTTTACTTCAAAATTCAGAAATAAAAACACGATATCTACAAGCTGTACATAGCTTTTACAAAAAATATAACCTACCGTACAATGAGCAACTCATTGATGAAACAATACTTTCGCCAGAATTAACAGATCAGCAAGCTCAAGAAATAATAGATCAACATCAAGCACATTTAGATCAAGCGTATCAATCAACCCATCGCAAACAACTCTTTACGAGTTCTGCACTTCTGAGCGCAATTACTTTATGGTATATCGCTCGTTTTTATAAAAAATTATAACAACTCAGTTTCAATTATTTTTTCAGTACCATCAGCATTAATATATTTTACTTTTTTGCCTGTTTTTGTTTTGACAGCTTTATGAAAAGCTCCGTCAATAAAATGAACGCCCGTATCATCGTACAATGCATACCCAGGTTTAATAATTCCTGCAGCTACTGATTTAATATAAAATTCTTGACGCTCTGGCTCTGTATCAAAATGAGGGCAACCAGAACCTTGAATCATCCCAAGACCCTTTACAATACCCAACGGCCATACCGAATCGGTCACACCTTGCTCAAACCAACACAACATCCCAGCACTCAAACCAGAAAGAATAATGCCACGTTGATACGCTTCATACAAAACTTCATCAACGCCCCATTCTTTCCACAGCGCTAGCATGCTACGAGTGTTTCCACCACCTACATAAATAATATCCTGTTGCAACAGTTGATCTTTCCACGATGGATCGACTCTACCAAACAAAGATACCCACATGGGCTGCGCACCAAGAGACATACATGACTGATAAAATTTCAAAATATAATCTTTTGATTCATTACTTGCCTGAGGCAAAAAACCTATCTTTGGGTGAGCCACATCACATAAAGAAACAAGATATTTTTCAAGTTTTAAATCTTTATCACGCGTAAAACCACCGCCACCCATAACAAAAATTTGTTTCATACCCACTTCCTTATTTAATGCTTCAAAACATTATCTTTATCGCAACCACAAAAATCAGAAACACAAACACAACACATTTCTGTATGATACGCACAACAAAAAACAAGACACCCCAAACAATCCAATGCTGCTTTGCAAGAAGATGTAGGATTTCTTTTTACAAGATTTTTATTTCCAGTTACCAGAGCTGGTGACGATGGAGCTTTCATTCCCTGCGTTACAAGCTTTGCTCCAAACCTTGGTACACCCTTAGTATTGAGCGGTACGCTTGATTGATCACTACTCACAATATACATAGACCATAGTGCCACTGCACAATAACACAATCGTTTCATACATTCCTTTTTGATATATCAACCAAAAAAGAGCAGAACTTACACTCTGCTCTTTTTTATGTACTTAATCTTCTTTTTGTTGCTTCATATTTTGGCAACATCGATCAAAACGACACCAATCCATCATTACCGTAAGGTATGCCAGAAAACAACATGGATCTTCTGGACCATTCCAACGAGAAGGAATGATAGAATATTTTTCTTCAACTTGTTGACGAATTGCCGATTTTTGATCAATCTTGTTTGATTCATCAGGTTGAGCATTGCTATTGTTACATGCCACAAGAAAAACTATAACTGCTATTATTTTTTTCATGTTATATCTTTTACTTATTGAGTTTTTTGATCCAAATATTTCTTTATTAATGCATTTTCTTGTTGTTCATTTTTTAAATTTTGTACATGCTCATGAACAAATCCACAACAAAACACATATCTCATCCATGATTGTAATACAGATTCTGTTTCATGTGTTTGCTGTTCTGTTTCAGATGTATACATAAACATGCCACTCAATAACAATAAACTACAAGCAAATGTCTTCACTGTTAATCCTTTACAACAAAATTCACCATGCGACCTTGTACAAAAATAACTTTAACAATCTGTTTTTGATCAAGCCATTTTGCAATTACGACACGAGCTTGTTGCTCCACTTCTTTTTGATCCATATTTTTTGCAACATCTAACGTTCCACGTAATTTACCGTTTACTTGAATTGCGTATACAGCATTCGTTGATTCTATAAATGCTGGATCGTGCTGTGGCCAATGACAATCTTGCAGTTTTTTGCCAAGCACACGCTCAAGTAATTCAGATGCTGCATGCGGAGCAAAAATAGAAAATATTGTTAACACAGTCTCTGCTGACTGATGGCTTAATTTGTACTGATGCTTAATCAGTTCGTTAGTCCATTCCATAAACGCTGCAATTGCTGTATTTGGTTTAAACTGTGCAATGCGTTCTTGGACTTCTTTGATCAAACGATGCACCGATTGTGTAACTTCTCGAGCTTCACCAGAACCTACAGGCAATATGTTGCCTTCTTGCAAGAGATAATAAATTAATCGATTGTTAAAACGCTTAATACCTTCAATGCCTTCATCTTGCCACTGACAATCAAGCTCAGGCGGCCCCATGAACAACATATACATACGAAGCACATCAGAACCATACACCTGTACAATGTCATCTGGGTTAACCACGTTACCTTTTGATTTAGACATTTTTTCAACAGCACCAGATTTTTCTGAAAGCTTACACACCATTCCTTGGTTAAACAAATGCGTAAATGGTTCATCAAATGGTAAATAGCCTGCATCGTGTAATACTTTGACATAAAAACGTGAGTATAAAAGATGCAATATTGCATGTTCCACGCCGCCAACATACAAATCAACCGGCAACCAATAATCAATATCTTTTTTATCAAATGCTGCAGTTGTAAGCTTAGGATTTGGATATCTTAAATAATACCAACATGATCCTGCCCATTGCGGCATTGTGTTTGTTTCTCGTTTTGCAGGACCGTGACATGATGGACATGCTGTATTAACCCAAAAATCAATTGCTGCAAGCGGAGACTCACCAGTACCCGTTGGTTCATAACGTTCAACATCAGGTAACCGAATCGGCAATTCTGACTCAGGAACTGGAACAACTCCACATGTCGCACAATGCACTAATGGAATTGGTTCACCCCAATAACGTTGACGAGAAAATACCCAATCACGCAAACGATAACTTACTTTTTCTTGGCAGTAACCATGACTCACCATGTATTGAACTAAATCTGCACGAACATCTTTGCCTTGTTTACCTGCAAAAGGTGCTGGTTCAAGCAAAATACCGTTTTCCATATCAGAAAAACATACTTCAAATTTTTCAACACGTTGTCTTTGTTCTAAGTCCTGCGGCACGATACCAATTTTTAATGGAATATTATATTTTTTTGCAAATGCAAAATCACGTGGATCATGCGCTGAACATTTCACAATGCCTGTACCATAATCAGCGATAGCAAAACTTGCAACCCAAATTGGCAAGTCGCCATTTCCGAGAGGATCAACGATATATCGTCCTGTAAAAATACCTTCTATATTTTTATCATCATAATTTTTTTCAAGACGCTTAGTCGTAATGTTTTTGCAAAAAGCTTCAATTTCTGCACGATTTGAAACACCTTCAAGAAGCGTTGGTAATAATTTATGATCGGGTGCAATAACAACAAATGTATCTGCAAAACATGCTTCAAAGTGTGCAGAGAAAGTCTGTATTGTTATATTTGTGTCTTTAACAGGTGATGTAAAAAGCAATCCTGAACTTTTGCCAATCCAATTTGATTGCATCAATTTTACTTTTTCAGGCCACTCAAGTTTATTCAAACCTTGCAACAACTTTTCTGCATACTCAGTAATTTTTAAAACCCATTGACGAACTTGTTTTGGTTCTACAACAGAACCACAACGTTCACAACCACCATTGACCACTTCTTCATTAGCAAGACCTGTCAAACATGATGGACACCAATTAATAGGCGTCTTTGCTTCATACGCTAAACCACGTTTGTACATGACCAAAAAGATCCACTGAGTCCATTTATAATATTCAGGATCAGTGGTATCAAGTTCTTTGGTCCAATCATAAATTGCACCAATAGTTTTAAGCTGTCTTTTAAACGTTGCTATATTGCGCTGCGTGACAATCTGTGGATGTTGACCTTCTTTAATAGCTGCATTTTCAGCAGGAAGACCAAATGCATCCCAACCCATAGGATGAAGTACGTTATACCCTTGCAGAACTTTAATGCGTGCATAGATGTCTGATAAAACATATCCTCGCCAGTGACCAACATGCAGCCCAGCCCCTGAAGGGTATGGGAACATATCAAGGCAATAATATTTTTTGCCAGAATTATGTTGGTGTGCAACTCCATACGGATATTGCTCCCAATGATTTTGCCATTTTTTTTCAACTTCTTGAAAATTATATGACATGTTAAAAAACCTTTTATCTGCAATAGATATAACCAATATTTGTCTTGTTTGTCAGTATACATCAGATGTAATTTATAACAAAAAATTTGCTTTTTTTCCTGTTATTTTCTAAGGTATCGATATTAAAAAAAGCGATGGGAAAAAAGAGCGGTAATGCATATGTGCTGTAATGTCTACAGATAGGATCTGTTCATGCCTGTTTTACAACAACAATCTCAAACTTTAACACAACGCATTCATGAAAACATTTTAGTAGTTCCTCGAGCAACTTTATTTCAAAATCATCCCGTATGGCACGGAATCAAAACATGTTTGTTTGACGATTTTTGTGCCAACATTCAACAACATGCATCCTACATGCCTCGACCTCATGCTGAAACCAATCCTATCTACAAACAAATTATCCCCTATGTTTTATTTACATACGATAAAAAATTGTTTGTTATGCAACGCAAATCAACAGCATCAGAACAAAGACTTGCAAGTAAATTTTCTTTAGGAATCGGCGGACACATCCGTCATGAAGATATTCAAAACAACAACATCATGTCATGGGCGCAGCGAGAATTTAACGAAGAAGTTACGTATGCTGGTTCTACCAACACAGTCAATATAGGCATACTCAATGATGATTCAACCAGCGTAGGCCAAGTACACCTTGGAATTATACTGCTCATGAAAGGCAACAACGATAAAATTTCTATTAATGATGAACATAAAAGTGGCACCCTGCTTACTCTTGCAGAGTGCCAAAATATATATCATCAAATGGAAAGTTGGAGCCAACTATGCTTAGACTTTATTTTGCAACATCCAAACATCTTGGAATAGTGTTTTTATATTTAACAGTTACAAGATCCGCTGCAATCACAACCACAGCAACCATCTTTACGTTTAAAAAAACACCAAAGAATCCAGACCAAAGCTACAGCTAACACTCCAAGCAAAACATATTTATGCATCGAGCTTAAACCGTACCAATATGCCATTACTTTTTCTTTCAAACTCATTGAAGCAGGCATTGGCGCTGACAACGCTTCATCGTATCCTGCAAACAATGTTGATCCAAAACTTATTAATGCAATCATATATTTTTTCATATCTACCCTTTAAACAATAAAACAACCTATGGATGCTTTATAAAATATTAGAAAGATTTCGTCAATCAACCTCTTCAAGAGATGTCGCTTTAGGGTTTACAAAAACCTGACGCGATACCTGCTGCGGCGGCACAAGAATAACCTTTGGCTGACCTGCTAAAGATCTTGCATACTCAAAACGACTTACTGGCGCTTTTGGTAAAAATTCTGCCTGTGACAACGCTTGTCTTTGTTCTTGTTCTGCCGCATGCGCCCTAAGCGATTCTGCTATCGCAACTTGTAATTCGTCTTCTGGTCTTACGCGTGGTTGCTCTGTCAACAACGACGCTTCAAGCGCTGCTTGTAACATCGCCTCTTCATCATGATAACTCACTGCCTGCCCTGACGGTCTACCTGCTCTTGACACTGGTGACTGTGATCTTGCTGTTGCTTGTGGTGGAATTTGTGATGATGGTAATGCTGTTGCGCGTGGAGGTACATTTTTTGGTAATGTAGGTGCTACATTCCTCGATAATTCAAGCGCTGCTGCTAAATCGGCATCAAACTCAGTACCAAGATTTTCACTTTCATATATTGCTGTTGCTTGTGGTGGTAACTGTGATTGTACTTGTTTTACCTTAACTTCATGCGTACTTAACGATTTTCTACATCCAGGACATGTTAAAATTGGTTTGGACGGCCAACCATGAAAATCCTCTCTTTCTGAATATTCTCTTCTTAACTCTGCTCTAATTGCATCATCAAGCTCTATATCACTGTCATAATTCAACATCTTCCATTCTGTAAGCTTATTGCGATAATCTTTTTGTAAATCAACTAAATCAGCTTCACACAGAACTTGCTTACAACAATCGGTGCTATATAATCGACCTTCTTGAGCCAAATCTTGAGCATCTTGCTGACAAATCATGCAAACATCATCTGGATTTATTGCTTCCACAACAAATGGCGCTATAGGGCGTCTCTTTGTTTTACTTGGTTCAACCAGCATATGCATCACGCAACCTGCAAAAATCAATCCTGCAAGTATTTGCATTTTAAGCTTTATTTTCATACCCCACCCTTATTTAAACAATAAACTCAACATTATCATGTGCTACAAAACGATAATCGCCTTCAGATCCAATTTTAATACCGACCTTACCAACGGTATCCTTTTTGAGCATATAACGAACATGAACTTTTGATGTCTCGGGAACATATGGGTATTCAAGCCACATAGAAATATAATAAGGACCTTCATAGTTAGGCTTTACTTGTCCACTTGCAAGCCCACCATGCTGAATATAAACCGGCAAAAATGACCCTTTGGTACTTTTGATAACCAATATTTGCTGGCTTCCTACAGCGATTAATTTGGTATCAGGAAACGTAAAGACAGTTTTAGGAAAAACATACGCACAGGGCGTATCTGATCCTGCAAATAATTGAAACTCACAATGCTGTGTATCATTTTCAATAGTTGCAAGCTCTAAACGCACCGTATCATGAGGCATTTTTTGCATTGCTACATATTTTGCAGCCTCAGCCTCAGACCAACAGCTCATAAGGCATACTGCAAAAAAAACGATAATGCTAAAAATCTGCTTGGGTGTAAACAATGCGACTTGTGCATTCATAGATAATCCCCCTACTTTGATATCTATTTGTCTTAGCACAACAATACCAAAAAGGAGGATTACTAAACAATATTCTTACGATTTTTACGACTTTTTTATATGTCTAGACCATAGATCTTGAAAATGTTTTTTTACACGACTCATAGTATCATGAATTTTTTTCATAGTACCTGACGTCGGACAATGTCGACAACCGCGCTTACGATCGATCAGTGGACGCATTCCACTTTGTCTCCAATCCATAAATCCCTCCATTTTTTTTAAATCTATATCTAGATTACCCTATATACAAAGCCAAAATCAATGGTTTTTGCATCTTTTTTATTCAAAAAAATCATCTGATTTTGAATATTCTTCTCCAAAAACAATCGCTTCATAAGGATTATGGCGCGAAATAGTTCCTGTAGGCGCTAAAGCTGGTGATGATGACAATGGAAGTGACCCCACTCTTGGCGCCAAAGATGCCACATGATCGTTATAAGCTGGCAATGACGGTATAGACTGCGGCGCTAACGATAATCCATTACCTGAAACGACTGATTGGCGTGCTCGAACAGCTTGAGGTAACTGAGCAGCTCTTGCTTGCGGTGGCATAGGTCTACTTGATGGCTCAATGCATGGTTGATCTACCATTGGCCATGATCTTTGAATTGGCGGACAAAATGAATTGTCTTCTAAGAAAGAATTTCTTTTTTTCGACTTATGATGTGATCTTTTTTGAGATGCAAGTACCGCAACAAGATTTTCATGCTCATACAGCATAGCTTGATGGGCTTCATACAACTCTGTAAGTTCTTGATGCACCTCATATAACTGTTGCTGCAATGCTTCTTGATCCTTTTTTAATTGCTCATTTTCACGTACTATTTGCGTATGCACCACTGCGCAATGTTCTGTTTTTTGTTCTGCTTGCAAAACCGCTTCATCTATCTGTCGCTGTAAGTCATTAATACCTGCTATTTTTTGCGCTATATCACAACGCATTTCTTCTTGTTGTTTTAAAAAATCTTGTTCTTGCTGCTTTATATGCATTCTCATATTTGCACAGTTTTGTTCTAACCTAGAACACGCTGCTTGCTTATCCCCCACCTTTTGGCGTAAGCTCGCCACAATGTCATCTTTAGGATCTTTTTGAACCATTGTTTGAATGCTTTGATGAGCTTTAGTTACATTTTGCTGCACAGTTTGCGTTGCATGATTAACGTAAAATTTGGTAGGTTCAGCATCCTGAGATATACCAAACAAATCAGCTCCTGCTAGCTCCGATTCAACATATTTTACTTTACAAGCATGTGTTTTTTTAACCAAACCTTGAGCTTGTTGTTGCCAATCTGCTTGTTGAACTGCGCATTGTTGCTTAAATTCTTTAAGCGCATTAACCCTGGCATCTCGCTCTGCTTTAATTTGAGCAAATCGCATATTTGCTAAACGCATTTCACTAAAACTTTTTGCACAATCTTGTATAGCTTTTTTTTGCTGATCAAAATCACGATACAAAAGATCAAAATTTTGCAATTCTTGATTGCCATGTTCTTGGTAGTTTTGTAATAAAATCTCTTTTTGTCTTGTATAATACGCAACAACACTCTGCATTACGTCTTTAGATAAATGACGCCATAGCTTTCTCTCTTCTTCTCTAACTCGTTTGCGCTGGCTTACTTCTTGTTCTTGAAATTCATCTAAAACAGATTTCGACGGCAAAGTCTCTTTGGAAACTGCACCTGGTACATTAAAAATTTGCGCAAGATTTGTTTGTATTTGTTGCGTAAAAGCTAATGAATGATCTGTAAAAACCATACCTAACGATATGCTATATGAAACCACGGGAAAATCGCATCCTTTTAAAATATCTTTATTTTGAATAGTTTTCCAAAACAAAGCTTCGTCACTTCCTAAAGATAGAATATTTTTACAATAAAAGTGGTTACATGCTTTGCGTACAAAACATAATAAATATCGCGCAAGAGACACCGAAACAACAGCTCTATCATTACCATCTGCTGGTACAAGTGCTTGTACAACCTTATAAGAAAAATCTGCTATAGATTTTTTTAAGAAACCCATCTCTTTACCTCCTAAATCATCAGGAGATATGCTTGCCAATCTGGTAAACCACGGTTGTTGTTGAACCACACCGCTCAGTTCATGCAAAGAATATTTAAAATCATATGCTGTAACAATACCATTCTTATGTAACCATTCTACAGCACAGCGCCGTCCTCGTTCTGCAACATTTTCATTCCAATCAAAATTTTGCAATGTAACAGTATGAACGCTGGTATCCGTTGTATGCACATTATATAACATTTGACCTTTAGCTGCATCTTGCAATAAAAGCATATAAAACTCATGCGAAAATTGGTTATATGCCAACTCTATAGAGCGATGATCTGCAAGACGATAAGCTTTATCAATATTTATACTGGTTGTTTTCAGATAAAATTCTTTAATTTTTTGTTCAATTTTGTCAACCAACAATAAAATTAAATCTTTGTGTTCTTCAGGGTCTGGCAATGGAGCTTCTGTATGATTTTTGAAAACATCATTAAAAATTTTTATTCCTAAGTATATTTTCGGCTTTTTATAAAGCTGCATAATCGTACAATCTTTTAAATACTCTTCTACCAATTTGGCTTGCTCGGGCGTATGCTGCTTGTTCAAATCTGAATATAATTCAACATAACTCTGTATAAACAAAGCTACACTTTGATTTTTTTCAAAACTAATACCTGCAGCACTTGTCATGTGATTATTCAATAGATTTTGAGCGTCACCGCTTAAAGCAGGTTCAGCCGAATAGATATCTAACGAAAAAAGAATAAAAAAAATAAACCATTTATTCACATTGAACTCCTAGATTAATGCATCTAGTATGACAATAGCATGATTTCTTGCAAGACATATCATGTTTCTAATGATCTTTTTATTTTAAACTGATATAATTTTTCTAGATACATAATCGTAAAAATTACGTAATAACAAGTATGATCTATTCAAATATTCTTTTACAACATCATGCACATATTTGGGTCGGTGACCAAGGTTTTTTACAGCAAGAACTCATAGCTGCACTACAAAAAACTATATGTACAAAACATGGCTGCAAAACATGTATTACGTGCTCTCAGATAGATCAAAAACAGCATCCTTGTATATTTTGGCTAAACCCAGAAGGTTCCTATACGCTTGAAGATATTGACCAAGTACTTGATATTGTTAAATTCAAACTTGCAACACATGAAAAACGCTTTATCGTTTTTCAAAACAGTCAAGAATTAACCGTTGCTTGTAGTAACAGACTGCTTAAAACAATTGAAGAGCCTCATGCAGGTTATTATTTTATTTTCCTTGCATCGCGTACAGACACCCTACTGCCAACCATTGTTTCACGCTGTTTTGTAAAAGAATTTACATCTCAACATACATCAAGCACGTATCAAGCTATCTTAGAACCATTTATTTCAAGGTCATTTACCAACCCAAGCAACTTTATGAAAATGATTGATAAACTTGAAATAAACCACCAACAAACCAAGGATATTATCGATGCTCTCTTGGTGCATTACCATAGCATGCTAACCAAAACACACAAACAAGATCCTATCGATTTTGAAAAAATGAATCTTTACTTACATTATATTATTATAATTCAACAACAACTCGGACAACTACCCGTACAAGGTTCCACAAAAATATTTTGGAAAAATTTATACCTTCTTGGTCATCATAACGCATGAACTATCCATATCTTTCGTGGCTTGATCTTTCTTGGTCACGCATCAAAACTGTTGTATCACAATACATTGTAAATTTTTTTGAATTACAATTTATTATTACACTCATGTCACTTCCTATTTTAATATGTTGGGGCATTCCAATATCTATCATGGCACCCATTGCCAATTTTATATTTACACCTCTACTCATCTTGTTTTTATGGTGTTCTTGTTTTGCAACCATTATTGCATTAATGGGATACTGTGATTCTATTTTCGACACTATGCTACACGGCATAACTCACATATGGCTTTCTATTTTATCGTATGGTCATCCATCATGGCTCATTGGTTTTCCTACATCAATGTTACCACTGAGCATCTTGATATTTTTAAGCATTATTATGCTCTACACCTACATACGACCATCACAAAAAATATCGGTGCTTATTTTAACATTAATGTGGCTTGCTGTGATTGGCATACACCCCTATTATTGCCCAGCACAAGGTTTACACCAAGTAGGATCACTACCTTTGTGGCTTTTAAAACTCGGAAAAAGATCATACTTAATTGATCACGGTGCACTGTGTAACAGAAAAAACATGTACACCAATTTAGATTACACAGTACTACCAGAACTCATAAAAGCTACAGGGCATACCACAGCCCATGCCCTTATTTTTATGAAACCAAGTACCAAAATAGCAAAGGTCGCTTTGCAAGCTAGTAAGCAACTCAACTGCTGCACCATACTGGTCACACCAAAGGCACAATCATATGACAAAGTAAAAGTTGCATGCAAAAACACAAACGTATCAGTCATACCACTTCTTTCAAAATCAGCTGCTTTAAAAAAGCGTACAACTCTGTAAATAATGCACCATTTTCTTAAGATCACCTTTTGCAGGTTCACCTTGTTCAATTTTAGATAGTAACAAATCTGGTTTAATCCACATATAGTGAGAAAAATCATCGGTATTAAATTGAGGAACTTGATTCGTGCGTATGCAATAGACATACATAAATGCAGATGTATCATGTTGCATCGGACTTAATTTGCCAACACACGTATATTCAATCGTATCAGCGTCTAAAGCTAATTCTTCTTGCAACTCTCGTTTGAAAGCTTGATCATAGGTTTCACCTGACATAACATGGCCGCCCATACTTGCATCAAGACATAACGGAAACAATTTTTTATGTGCCGTACGACGAGGAATCCATAGCTCACCTTGATCATTAATTAAAAAAGCATTAACCACTCTGATCAAATAATCTTTTTTGTCTGCATATATAAGTGATTTTAATTTTTGACCAATCACAATATCTTGATCATCTACAATATCTAACATTTCATCATGCATACATATTCTTTCAAATATTATTCTATCTACAAAAAAGGGCCCCTCAACAAGGCCCTTTTATTCTTTTTGACTAGATATTAAAAATTACCACTCAAGCGATCCACCAGTTTGATATTCTGTGACGCGTGTTTCAAAGAAATTTTTTTCTTTGCTTAAGTCAGCAGCTTCAGACATCCACAAAAATGGATTTTCTTTGTTGTATACTTTAGGAAGTCCTAAACGTACTAACCTGCGATCAGCTATGTATTGAACATAATCACAAAACTGTCTGCTTGTTATTCCAAGAAGCCCATCAGGACATGCTGCAATAGCATACGTCATTTCAAGCTCAACTGCATGCTTAATCAAATTAATAACTTCAAGCTGGAACTGTTCAGACCAAACTTCAGGATTGTCTTTGATGATTGAATTAATCAAATCGCAACCAAATGCAAGATGTAAACTCTCATCACGCATGATATATTCAAATTGTTCACCGATTCCAACCATTTTTTTATGCCGTTTCAATGAAAGCATCATTGCAAAACCTGCATAAAAGAAGATACCTTCCATAATGATATAAAATCCGATCAAATCTCGCACAAACATCTGAGTTGTTTTTGCATCAACAATTTCAAAATTTTTATCAAGTAACGACTCTGTTAAACCAATAACAAAATCATCCTTTTCTTTGATAATATCAACATTTTGATACATGGTATAAATATAATCAGGATCAAGACCAAGCGTATCGCAACAGTAAATAAACGTATCTGTATGTATCGCTTCTTCAAATGCTTGTCGCAATAAATACTGACGACATTCAGGATTCGTAATATGTTTATACACTGCAAGAACAATGTTATTTGCTGTTAAAGATTCAGCTGTTGAAAAAAAACCTAAATTCAGCAAAATCATTTCACGTTCTTTATCGCTGATAACACCAGGAGTTTTCCATTGCTCAACATCCCGTTGCATTGAAATTTCTTCAGGCGTCCAGTTGTTTGCTACACCACTTTTATAATAGGTTCTTGCCCACAAATGTTTCATGGGTAAAATTTTATTAGGATCCGTTTTTTTATCACCTATAATAGACATGATATCCTTTCAAGTTTTTTCATGTTATTGGCAAGATTCGCATTCTAGATTATCAATACGACAAGATTGCGCAACAGTTTCTTCTTGGTTATCGACCTGCGCTGGAATGACTGCAGCAGTATCTTTTGTTTCATAACTACGCATTTGTGTAAAACCATATTTCTGAGCATCAAGTGTCGATTTTTCAACTTGGCTTGCACCGAGTGTTCGCAAGTAATAGGTTGTTTTCACACCAGCATTCCATGCAAAATTATAAATATCACTCAAGATTTTACCCGACGTGCCTTGCATAAACACATTGTGCGATTGACTTTGATCAATCCATTTACCACGCGATGCTGTAAGTGTCATCATCCATATTGGATCTAACTCAAAAGCTGTTTTATATTTTTGCTTCAAAGATTGCGGTACATTTGGAATTTGTTGAACACTACCATCGTAATATTTCAACAATTCACGCATCGTTTCATTCCACAAACCAATCTTTTTTAAATCTTCGACCAAGTAGCTGTTAATAATCGTAAAATCACCACTTGCATTCGATTTTACATATAAATTTTTATAAATTGGCTCAATACATGGGAAACATCCAGAAATATTAGAAATGGTTGCCGTTGGAGCTATTGCCATAGTATTTGAATTACGCATACCATGTTTCTGAATATGTGATCGAACAGGAGTCCAATCTTTTACTGTTTTGCCAAATCGAGCAATAGGCATATTGCGTTGTTTTTCAAGTAGATCAAGCGTGTCTTGTGGCAATATTCCTTGATCCCACTTAGAACCTTTAAAAGAACTATAAGGTCCTCGTTCCTTTGCAAGCATCGATGAAGCCAAAATGGTGTGATACGCTGTCATTTCTGTCAAAGTATCAGAAATTTCTAACGCCTCTGGTGAATCAAAAGCAACATCCATTTTATACAAAGCATCTTGTAAACCCATCAATCCTAAACCAATAGGTCTATGACGAAAGTTTGCAACTTGACCTTCTTTGGTAGGATAAAAATTCAAATCAATAACGTTATCAAGCATTCTTACCGCTGTTTGAACTGTCTGAGACAATGATTTTTCATCAATTTTTCCATCGACAATAAACATGCCCAAATTCACTGACCCTAAATTACATACCGCTGTTTCTTCTTTACTTGTATTCAATGTAATTTCGGTACACAAATTAGAAGAATGAACTACTCCAACATGATCTTGTGGTGATCTAACATTACAAGCATCTTTAAATGTCACCCAAGGATGTCCTGTTTCAAACAACCGTGTTAAATGTTTACGCCACAACGCTACAGCAGAAACTGTTTTGTATAATCGAATTTGGCCCATTTGCGCTTTTTGTTCATATTCAAGATATTTTGCTTCAAACGCAGCGCCATACAACTCATGTAGCTCAGGTGTTTCGTCAGGAGAAAATAAAGTCCAATCTGCATTTTGAGCGATACGTTTCATAAATAAATCTGGAATCCATGCTGCAGTATTCATATCATGCGTACGTCGACGATCGTCACCTGTGTTACGACGTAAATCAAGAAAATCTTCAAAGTCATAATGCCAACATTCCATGTATGCAACCACAGCTCCACGACGACTACCACTGCGATTAATTGCAGCAGTTGTATCATTGGCTACTTTCATAAAAGGAATGGTACCTTGGCTTGGAATATCAATCGATTTAATCATTGAACCCGTTGCACGAAGCGCAGACCAATCATTTGCTACACCACCTGACCATTTAGACATCTGAGCATTATCACCGATGCATTTGAAAATATGATTCAAATCATCTGCAATATAGGTCAAATAACAAGAACTTAACTGTGCTCTTTGCAAACCTGCATGCAACAAAGTTGGAGTCGATAGCATAAATGACATCGTTGAAATAATATTGTAAAACTCAATTGCCTTTTGATTTTTTTCAGTTTCTTGCAACGCTAAACCCATTGCAATACGCATCCAAAAAGCTTGTGGCATTTCATAGATCACGTTGTTTTTTCGCTTTAAATATTTTTCAGACAATGTTTTAAGTCCGATATAGTCAAACAATACATCACGAGATATATCCAAATGCGTTGCTAAAAAATTCAAATCAAAATCTAATAATCTTTCATCAAACTTGCCAACAGCTACACCTGTTGTAAGACCATCTTTAAATGCTTTTTTATAATCTGAAACTAAAATTTCATCCGGCCAATATCCAACAACTTCATGATGAATACGTCGCAACAATAATCGTGCTGCCACGTGGCTATAAGAACTATCACGTTCAATCAACTGCACCGTTGATAAAATAATTACTTCTTGAAGTTCTTGCAGTGTCATTCCGTTAAAGAGATTGCGTTGGATATGTGTAACAATATCTTCTACGGCAACATCTTGCTCTAAACCCTTGATCGAAGAAATCAACATATGACGTATATCGGCCAATGTGATATCTTGCACCAACCCACTATGTTCCTTCATAACAATAGCTATATTGTCAACAGAAATCTGTTTTATTTTATCCACATCCAACTCCGGTTAACGTTTCATATAGAAATATAAATACTCAAGCTTTTATCGCTCAAGACCGCTTCATCTCCTTTTTTTAAAAGATAAAAAAGGCTGCTTTAAGCCCTTATTTTTCAAGTTCGTCCACTTAGAGTAACATACCGTTTTGGATAATCAAGCAAAAAAAATTATTAATTTTTATTGATTTTTTAAAAAAAAATGCCTCACTTGATTTTTTCTATCTGAAACAATCTGAGCCCTTCTTTACAGACTAAACCAATCAAACGGCCTGATCGTACACCCTCGATTATAAAACATCGTTTTATTGACAATCTGAAACTAAAATTGATAAATTACCTTTAGAAATGGAACAAATGGAGGTGTTTATGACTATTTCTAAGAAAAGATTCTTATTGTTTATTTTTTTACAACTACTCGAATGTAACAAAACAGTCCATGCACACGTACTTTTAGACATACAACCGATTATCACCGTTGATCAATTGCTCAGCCAACTGAATCAACAACAACCTACCTGTATTGTGCTTTCAACAGAACATTGCTCGTTTTGCACGATGTTAAAAAATAATTTACCCGCAATAGCTGCAAAATATCCAAGTGTATCTTTTTTCATTGTAAAACAAAACACACGACAAATCGTAAACAGCCCAAGCGTCCTCAATTTTTTACAAGAAAAGCAGTTTAAAATACCTGGGTACCCATCAATCATGTTTGTTTCAAAAAACTATTTTAACAAACAAATCGGTGGCGATATTAAGACGTTAGAGAAAAATCTAAAGACACTACTTAAATCGTAAAATACCAAAGGGGAAAGATATGCGCTATTACTTAATTTTAATCTGTATTTTTATAATACACACATCAATAATGATACCTAATAAAACAAAAACACGTCAACTGTTACCTACTCATACTATAACCAAATTAGCAAATCCCTTAGACTGCAGCTATAATTATGATAATGATGATATTAACTTTGCTTCTACATCAACATCATCCACAACAATTCCTTCTATTCGCGCATTAACAACCGAACCTATTGTTTTAGTTAACATACATGGATCAGACGAGCTATATTTAGGAACAGGACCTTTTATTCCTGGAAAACATCGCTCATTAAATTGGGTATCTACCGTGACAAATGCCAACAATATAATGAAAAATCAATATCAACTGCATGACATGCTTGCCTTACCTATGAAATGGAGCAAAGGCCGCTATAGAAACCAGATCACTTTTATCGTTATTCCTGCCGGCACAGAAATAGAATACAAAGAAGGCGTTGCAGCTTTACAAATAACACCGAAAGAATCTATACCAACAAATTACAATCGCGCTATACTGCAAAAACATAGCGAAGATGAACAAAAACAAGGCTTTGGGCATCAAATCCGCATGAAATATATTCCACAAGGTTCTGTTTTAATAACAAAACCATTATTACATCACAAGCAAGATTTAAGCAAACAAAAAGGCCTCAAACAAATTGATTTTAAAAGTTTATTTACAGAAGCAATAGAAGACTATAATAAAACATTTAACGACCAATTAAATATATATGATTTAATGCCCGACTTATATGATTACACAAGCTTTAATAACAAACAAACCATCCTAAATTCTTAACAAAATAAAAAGAGGCTTGGATAATTCCAAGCCTCTTTTTACTAAATCTAAAATTTACGAAACAAGTAGCAAAGCTACGATCGACATAAGCTTTACTAAGATATTTAATGCTGGACCAGATGTATCTTTAAAAGGATCTCCTACCATATCGCCAACCACTGCAGCTTTATGAGTATCTGAGCCTTTACCGCCCAAATTACCTTTTTCAATATATTTTTTAGCATTATCCCAAGCACCACCGCCATTTGCCATCATTAACGCAAGCAAAATACCCGTGACCGTTGCACCAACAATCATACCGCCTAAAGCATGCACACCTAGCGTATAAAAAACGATTATAGGAGTCACAACAGCTACCACGCCCGGCAATATCATTTCTCGTAAAGCCGCTTTTGTTGCAATTGTAATACATTGTTCATAATCAGGCTCAGCAGTACCTTCCATTAAACCAGCAATTTCTTTAAACTGGCGACGCACTTCAAACACCATATACAATGCTGCTTGGCTCACAGATCTCATCGTTAAAGCTGATACCAAGAATGGTACAACTCCACCCACAAAAAGACCTACCAATACAAATGGATCAATAATGTTGATCTGTGTAATCTGTGCTGCTTTAGCAAATGCACTAAACAATGCTACAGCTGTCATAAGCGCTGAACCAATTGCAAAACCTTTTCCAATTGCCGCAGTTGTATTACCTAAAGCATCAAGGCCATCAGTAATTTCACGTACAGATTTTCCAAAACCAGACATCTCTGCAATACCACCAGCATTATCTGCTATCGGTCCGTATGCATCAACTGTCATTGTAATACCCACAGTTGCCATCATCGCAACAGCTGCAAGAGCGATACCATAAAAACCACCGCCATAGACATATGACACCAAAATACCGCTACAGATTAAAAGCGATGGTAACACTGTTGATTCCATACCAACAGAAAGTCCATAAATAACATTTGTAGCTGCACCAGATTGTGCACTTTCAGCTACACGACGTACCGGTGTTGCACTTGTGTAGTACTCAGTAACAGCACCAATCACAACACCTAAAACGCACCCTACAACAGACGCAGTAAAATAAACCATGTCTATATTAAATATCATCATATATTTATAAGCACCCAGCAAGAACATAACAATTCCAACATACGTTGAATTGCGAAGCAATGCTGCTGGCGCTTGAGGAACCAATAAACCTAATACAAGACCAAACACAGATGCTACAAGCCCAATAGCTGATAATGCTAAAGGCAAGAAAACATACGCGCTGCCCATGCCCATAGTCAAAGCAAGCAAGATACAAGAAGCCATGCCGCCAACATATGATTCATAAATATCAGCTCCCATACCAGCTGTATCACCAACGCAATCACCTACGTTATCTGCAATAACTGCTGGGTTACGTGGATCATCTTCAGGAATATTTGCTTCAATTTTACCAACCAGGTCTGCACCAACGTCAGCTGATTTAGTATAAATACCACCACCAACACGTGCAAAAAAAGCAACTAAGCTTGTACCTGCTGCAAATGCTGTAACAATTTGCATAAAGTTTGCATCACCTAAAAAGAAATAAAGCAATGCTGTAATACCAATTAAACCAAAGCTTGCAACAGCAAAGCCCATGATTCCGCCTCCAAAGAAAGCTACAAGCAACGCTGCGCGTTCACCTTTATCTTTTGCAGCACATGCGGTACGAACGTTTGCATCAGTTGCAGCACGCATACCCATGAATCCTGCTACCATAGAAAGCATTGCACTAAACATAAATACAAATGGAATCACAATTGATTTTGTTGAAAACCATAAAATGAGACTGCAAAACAATGCTGCAGCAACAATCAATTTGTACTCTTCTACTAAAAACGCCATAGCTCCACGACGAATATAGGAAGCAATTTTTTCAGCGCGCTGATCTGTTACCTGCTGCTGATGTATTTTTGCACGTAATGCATACATTACAAGCCAACCAAGTACTGCCACAGCGACAAACGTACCATAAACCATATCAATAGACATATAGATAACCCTTATTTGGAAAGAAAAATTGACATCTTATCGATACTATTAGAGTACCTTTTATTGTTATTTCTGGCAAGACTACCTGTTTTTCATCTCGCGACGAGTATCGCGGGCAATATCACGTTCTTTTAAAAGTTCTTTTTTGTTGTGAGCTTGTCGATGCTTACCAACACCAAGTTCAACTTTTACAAGACCACGATTATTCAGATATATTTTCAACGGTAAAATTGTCATACCTTTTTTTGAAATCTCACCAATTAATTTGTTAAGCTCTCCTCGCTTTAACAATAATTTTCGAGTACGTGTTGCTCCGTCTTCATCTTTGGTATAAGCATGAGAATATAACGGAATATTAGAATTCAACAAAAACATTTCACCGTTTTTTACGGTTGCAAAGGCACCATTTAAAGAACCTCGCAAAGCTCGTAATGATTTTACCTCGTCACCTGTCAAAACAATGCCTGCTTCAACGGTGTAGGTAATTTCATAATCAAAAAAAGCTTTTTTATTTTGTACTATAACTTTCATACAATAACTTAAGGTATGTAAGAGTGGATTGATTTTTTACAAAATTCAAGGATAGTATATCATAACAATAGTAATAAAACAGTAGTACTCCGGAAAAAGAGATTTTTATGATCTTAGCTCTTTTGTTTCTAATGTGTACATTATGTACCAACATTATTGCTCCCTGGTATCAAGATGAGCCTAAAAAACTATTTGCAGGCTCCATAGAATTTCCATTTAAAATGGATTGTGATCTATGTGTTTTTTATAAAGGTGAAAAATTATTACTCGAAAAAAATGCCGCAACGCCCTTGTTTGAATTTTCATTTGTCGATTCTAAAAACACTCAGACTTTATATTTCATCATTACCAATGGACTTACCTGTTGCACTGAAAAAGCAAACACGTTGTGCTTTTTAGAAATAGCTCCAAATCAACAATATATTTGTTATAAATTAGAAGCAACGCGCGAAATCAACAACAACAATATCCTGTTAACATGGAATGCTTCTGAACATCTTTTACATAAAAATCAAATACCCGTAAACAGTCTTGTGTTTTTATTTGATCCATCATTAATTGAAGGTTTAAAGATTGATCCATGGAAACCTGAAAATGTATTTCGCACACTTCCTTCAATTACAATATCCCACCAAGCCACACACAGCCAACTTCAACGTGCTATGACGCTTGCACGACTTGCTGCATTAGATATTGACGCTTTACACGCTAAAAAATTAACTAATTATCAAAATCCAACATCTGCTATTTTAACAGTTTTACAATAATCAATATGAATACAAATTTAACAATTCTTGGCATTGAAAGTTCTTGTGATGAAACTGGTGCTGCTGTTTACAGTACTTCTGGCGGACTTATTTCAAACGAACTTTTTTCACAAATAAAACAACACGCACATACCGGCGGCGTTATTCCTGAACGAGCATCTCGCGAGCACATGGAAAAAATAATTGTCATAGTCGACAACGCTTTAAGCAACGCCCAACTCACTATCGATGATATTGATGCAATTGCCGTAACTCATAAACCAGGTCTGCCTGGCGCACTTATGGTTGGAGTCGCATATGCCAAAGGACTCGCGTATGGCGCATCAAAACCAATCATTGGCATTGATCACCTAGAAGGACATATTTTTTCTGCATGCGTTGAAAATAATGTTTCATTTCCATTTGTTGCCTTAACAGCTTCGGGCGGACACAGCTCTTTGTACTTAGTTCATGATTATGGAAATTACGAACTCCTTGGTTCAACGCTTGATGATGCTGCAGGTGAAGCATTTGATAAAGTTGCAAAACTTATGAACTTACCTTATCCAGGTGGCCCCGTTATTGAGCGACTTGCTCAAGAAGTACAATTTCAAGATTTTTTTAAATATCCACGAGGCAACATAAAAAATTTTGATTTCAGTTTTTCAGGACTCAAAACAGCGATTTTATATCACCTTTTAAAAAATAACGCATACGATCCTGAAACAAAAATGTTTTTAAAAACAGATGATCTTTATTTCCAACAACAAGTAGCCAGCTCACTACTTGTTTGCATCAGCGATATTTTTATAGATAGGCTTGAAAAAGTTTTTATACAATATCCAGAAATTAAATCTTTCTGTTTTGTAGGTGGCGTTGCATGCAACAAATATTTACGAAAAACATTATCTGAAACATGCGCTAAATTTGGCAAACAACTTTTTTTTCCAAGCTTTAAACTCTGCACTGACAACGCTGGCATGATCGCATTTGTAGGACATTATAAAGCTCAACAAAACAAATATTCAGACTTAAGTTTAAAAGTATTTTAACATCAAACAGCCATACTAACCGCAACATTACCTACATAGACAGGCTTGTTTTTTTACTGTACTATTTCAACTAGAAATATTTACACAAGAAAACAGAAAGACGATATGCATAAAAAAATAAACGTATTCTTTGTACTATCATTTTTATTCACAACAGCACAGCATTGCGCTGAAAGCGTTGTTAACCCTGAAGCAACAGTATCAAGCGCAGCAATAGATGCTACAAGTAACACAGAAATAAGCGAAAATCAATCTATCCTTGATTCTATAGCTGCTATAAAAGATCTAGCAAGAACAAATAACGCTCTTACGAAACGTAATTTTTATTTAGAAAATAAAAACCAAGAATTGATTAAAACAATTCAAGAATTACCACAACGCATCGAACAAGAACGACAAGAACGCATTGAGCAATATGCACCTGAACAACATCGTCGCCAACCAGCTTTGAGAACTCCAACTACAGCTTCTTCTGACGCTACCGTAGAAAATGCAACAGAAGAAGAACAGCGCCGCCTGACTCAAACAAATACAACTCTAAACAGACGTCGTCACATACAAATCGCTCCTCAAACCCAAGAAACAGCTTTATCTACTAAAAAATCTTCATGGATTTCTAAGCTTCTATGGTTTACAACAGGGGCGGCTACAACATTGGTTGTATACCACAACAAAGAGCGCATCAAAGATTTTACATCTCATCACTCAGCACCAATCAAAGATTTTATAGCAAATCGTACAACAGGATGCAGCACAGCAATGCTTGATATCATATCAGGTAAGCATGACTAAAATTATCCTTTTTTAACAGATACCATGAAAGCAATGATTAACTATAAAGTTAGACATTGCTTTCTTTTTATTTATACTATGCGTCAAATAGAAATATATAAACTAAGGAAACTAGTTATGTTCAAAGGCGCAAATATCATTCATCTTATGATCTGTTTTTGGTGTATTTCTTTACAACCAGCAGATAACCAAAACAACCTCCCTGAACATTTTGGCCAACAAAATCCTATACGCACTATGCGCTCTCCATACTCTCCAATTATAAATCCATTTCCTTATGGGAATCCAAACAGCGCGCAGCCTAAACAACCCGAACAAGATAAAAGCCAGTAAATAGCACCTTAGCATTATATCGTCATATCTTTCTGTTTTTACGAAGGATTTTTTATGATTTTATTATTACATATTTTTGTAATGACAAGCATAACAACCAACATAACACTATGCAGCGAATCACCAAGATCAAATGCTGGTACGGATATTTATCATTCAGAAGATGAAGCTACAACAGCACAACCAGCTCAATCAAAAAAACATACTGAACATGATTCACAAGATTTACATGACTGGGTCAAGATTCCTAGATGGATACACGTTTCTCAAAAACCTGCTGTCAAACCAGCAAGTTCAACAACTGTTGACATTGCCGAGGTTTTTCGTGAAAAAAATGCGCTACCTCGCGCAACCATGCAAGAAATTACTTGGAATGAACCTGACAATGTTTTAGAACTATCTATAGAAGGAGAGCGTTGGGAAGTTGTATCTCCAGACGGGATAGACTTAGGCGATCTCAATAGAGCAACACCAATATCTCATGCAAAATCAGATCAAACTTCAACATCTCAAGATTTACCAGAAGCATCAACAACATCTACGACAAAAGCTAATACAGGACAAGCAACATTGTGTCCATACGTACTACATAGATACAAACAATGAAGCACTCTCCGGTTTAAAAGTTTGCAGCAATATAACACAAAAAGGCCTCACGAATCGTGAGGCCTTTTTTCATAATCTACATGAAAACAATTGGTGTTAATGATTATCGCCATTATTATTATTGTAATGACCATTACCATTTCCGTTACCATTGCCATTACCATTATTTGCCGCAGCACCAGCGCCAGCACCAGACTTTTTCAAGCTTTCAAAAAGCTCTTCGTTGGTTTTGTACTGTTTCATTTTGTTAATGATAAATTCCATACCTTCAACAACATTCATAGTTGATAACAAGCGATGTAAAATCCATGCTTGGTTAAGTTCATCTTCAGACAACAATAAGTCATCTCGACGAGTACTTGAAGATAAAATATCAAACGCAGGGAACGTACGACGGTTTGAAAGCTTACGAGTAAGATGGAGTTCCATGTTACCTGTACCTTTAAACTCTTCGTAAATAACTTCATCCATACGAGAACCAGTTTCAACCATAGCAGATGCTATAATCGTAAGCGAACCAGCTTCTTCTGTTTTACGCGCTGCACCAAAGAATCGTTTTGGTCTTTGAAGTGCATGAGCATCAATACCACCAGTCAAAACTTTACCTGATGTAGGAGCGGTTGTATTGTACGCACGCGCTAAACGTGTTAATGAATCAAGCAAGATAACAACATCTTTGCCATATTCTACTAAACGTTTTGCTTTTTCTAACACAATTTCAGCTACCTGAACGTGACGCTCTGCTGATTCATCAAATGTTGAGCTAATAATTTCAACATTATCGCCCTTGATAGTTCGTTTCATGTCTGAAACTTCTTCAGGTCGCTCATCAATAAGCAACACAATCATATGAACTTCTTTGTGATTATGAAGCAAACTTAGTGCTATTTCTTTAAGCAACATTGTTTTACCCACTTTTGGTGGTGCAACAATAAGTCCACGTTGACCTTTACCAATTGGTGTAAAGACATTCATAATACGTGTTGCGATGTATGTCGGATTTGTTTCCAAATCAAAACGTTGATCTGGATGCAACGGTGTTAATCGATCAAAATTTAAACGCGTAGAAGTTTCTTCTGGTAAGCGTTCATTGACTTTATCAATAGACTGTAAAGCAAAATATTTTTCGCCTTCTTTTGGCTTACGAATGCTACCGTAAATTTTGTCACCTGTGCGCAAATTATATTTTCTAATAAATGATGGTGAAACATACACATCATCAGGACCAGATATATAATCGTATTCTTCAAATCTTAAAAAACCAAATCCATCGGGTAATTTTTCTAAAATACCTGATACAAAAATCTCTTCTTCAGGACGCAATTGATAATCAATAATTGTTTTAATCAAAACATCTCGAGACAATAAACTTGAACCAATGATGCCTAAACGCTTTGCATAAAACGTAAGTTCTGTGGTTTGCATTTCTACAAGTTCTGCTTCTGTCAGAATACGACCAGCTGTTGACTGACGCTTTTGCTGATGATGCACTTGATTTGATGATTGATTTCTGTGCGGTTTATTATCACCACCTTGACCACGCTGAACACGATGCTGACGATAATCACGTTTTATCATACCACGTTGTTCACCACTATCGCGATGATACATATTTTTAGATGCAGTATTTTTATTACCTTGTGATGTTGATATATCTTGCGCAACGTCTTGTTGTGCAAAATCAGTATTTGATACCGTTGTTTTTGCAGAATCTAATTGGGGTGCAGGTTCAGATACTACCGATTCTTTAACTGATTGTTCTTTTGAAGCAGACCTAGAACTTTTTGAAGATGTCGCAGAACGCTGTACAGAAACAGGTTCTGTTTGCGTCGGCTTTTGCTCAGCTGTCACTTCTTTTTCCTGTTCTTGGACTACAGTGTCTTTAGTCTTATGCAAACGATTCTCCATATAACTTTTATACGATTTTTGAAATTAGATTATGTGATTACCACAAGGTGCGATTTCAGTAACAAGGGTAACTTGTATAAGCTACCCTTGTTTAAATAAACTTTTACTATTTAGATTCTTTTATCAAAAGCATCATGATCGGACTTGCTATATAAATAGACGAGAATGTTCCGAAAATAATACCCAACAAAATAACCAGTGCAAAGTCTCTGATTGTGTCTCCACCAAAAATAAACATTGATAGGACCACCAAAGCTGTTGCCATACTTGTCAAAATTGTTCTGCGAAGGCGCTCATTTAAACTAATGTTAACAATGTTATACATTGTTTCGCCTTTTAGTTTTTTCATATTATGACGGATACGAGAAAACACGATAATTGTATCGTTAATCGAATATCCCAAGACAGCCATGATTGCGCCAATAAAATCAATTGAAATTTCTTTATCAAGCAGCACAAAACATGCAAGCACAATTAAAGCATCGTGCGCTAATGCCAATACTGCACCAATCGCAAATGCAGGACGAAAACTTACAGAAAGATACGCTATGAGCAATATCAACGCTATCAAAATAGCTTTAAGCCAAACTGCCCACAAATTATCACTTATGGCTCTGCTAATACTATTTACTTGTAAAATCAAACCTGGATTATCTGCAGATGCTTCATTGATAGATGTTATAAGCTTTTTATCTAAATCATCTACTTTGTCAGGTGTTTGCTGAACACGAACAATTAACTCAGGCATACCCACAACACTGTACACAGTTCCCTGCCACGTATCATGGACTACTTTCTTGATAGCTTCTGTATCAACAGGCTTTTCGAATCGCACCCGAACCTCAGTTCCCCCTGCAAAGTCTACACTGTACCGAAAGCCGCCCTTCATAACGTAAGCAACAACTCCAGCACCGATAATTACCATGGTAAACAAAACACTTGGAACGCTGTACTTAAGAAAATTGTACTTGTACATAACACTCTCTTTTCGATTTTTACCTGACGAAAATAATGATCACTGTAGGTTATATAATAACCTCGAATATATGACTAAAGCTGTGAAACGATAGAAACATACTGACGATTTTTGTAACCACGATGGAATTTTACATATCCAGCTGTTAAAGCAAACAACGTGTCATCACCACCACGACCAACAGCGGTACCTGGATGATATTTAGTACCTCGTTGACGAATAATAATTTCACCGCCGAAAACTTTGTGGCCTTCGTATAGTTTGACTCCAAGTCGCTTACTTATACTATCCCGGCCATTCTGGGTGGAACCGCCGGATTTACTGGTTGCCATACGTATATCCTTAGAATTTGATTTTGTTTATTTCAGACTTTTAATTAAAAATGCTGACTTAAAAACTGACATTTTTTAAAGCTTTTTTAACAGTAATAGTGTGCACTGGTTCAGCAAAAATGTCAACCCTATCCATCATCTATTTTACGTGTTAATAACGATATTTATCGCTCAAAAACTACTATCAAATCTCTGCTTTTATCCATTTGTAGCTTAAATACATCGTTTTTTAAGATATCTATCTTGTTAATCAATATCTGCTGTGCTCCATTATGAAAATGACGCAATTGGAAAGAATCACCCTTTTGGCGAGGTTTTTTAAGCACTTTAAACACTTCAATTGTCATATCATAATCTGCTGACGATAGCTGATCGACTGACCGAGCAAGCTGGTTCAGGTTAAAGGTTAACTCTTGGCCTCTTTTAAGGATTGGCCGTTGAGCTACAAAATCAGACTCTTTTGTATTAGTTAAGCGCACTTGTACCATAATTTCACGACCAGTTGCATTCACAATGGTCATGTTTTTATTGAGTAAATCCTGTATTAAACTAAGACCTAACCGTACCCGCGTAATCACAGTACCGTGATCCTTAGCCTCTATCGAACCAAAACAAAGACCAAAGCCCATTATCATTAAAACTTTTTTCATACTTACCCTCTCAATTTATTTTGTAACATCACGCCACGTTTTACCTGTTCGTATGGATACCTCAAGCGGAATCTTCCACGAAACAACATTAACCAAGCTTTTTTGCAATAATTCTACTGTCTTTTCTACCTGATCATCAGGACATGTGACCAATAATTCATCATGGATTTGAAGCAAGATTTTACCCTGCAACGATTGCTTTGTCAGCCCCTGATAAAAAGCTATCATGCCCAACTTAGTAATTTCAGCCGCCGTACCCTGCGCTGGAGTGTTAATTGCAATACGACGCGCCATATCATACAACGTTTTATTCCGTTCATAGATACCTGGCAAATATCGTCGTCGACCATACAGTGTACGCGTATACCCTGTTTTTTTAACAGATTCCACAACACCATCCATCCACTTCAACACACCTGGATACTGCTCAAAATAAAGCTCTATGTATCGCTTTGCATCACCGTAAGAAACAGCTAAATCTCGCGATAAACCATAGGCTGTCAAACCATACAAAATACTAAAGTTTAAACGTTTACCCACATTTCGTTGTTCTGTTGTCACCTGATCTAAATCAACACCAAATATTTGCGCTGCTGTTTGAACATGAATATCTTTACCTGTCAAAAAAGCTTGTATCAAACTTTTATCTTCAGACAGTTGCGCTAAAATACGCAGCTCGATTTGTGAGTAATCTGCAGAGATAAAAGACCAACCTCGTTTTGCTTTAAACGCAGATCGAACATCGACATCATACTGTTTTCCAAATTCCAAACCATCTTTAGGTATATTTTGCAAATTAGGATTAGAACTTGAAACACGTCCTGTTGCTACTATAGTTTGATTCCACGATGTATGAATACGACCAGTTTGAGGATTAATAAATTGTGGCAATGCATCAATATAGGTACTTTTCAACTTGTACAATTCTCGATACGCCAAAAGCAATGCTGGTACTTCATGCTCTCGTGCTAAAATAGCGAGTACTTCAGCATCTGTCGAAAGCTGTTGGCTTTTTGTGTTTTTTCTTTGCGGTGTTAACTGTAATGTTTCAAACAACAAAACGCGAATTTGTTTAGGTGAATTTAAATTAATCTCAGATCCTGCATGAGTGTATATTTCTTGCTCTATATTTTTTAAGTCATGATCCACTTGCTTACCAAGCGCCTGCAGCACCTGAGCGTCACAATAAATTCCTTCTTGTTGCATAGCAACTAAAATATCATTAATCGGAAGCTCAATTCCATATAATAAATCATCCATCTGCTGTTTTTCTATCGCATCTTTAAGCAAAGAAACTAACTGCAATGTTTGATGCGCATCAGCTGCCGCATATCGCGTAGCTTCTGGTAATGGAACATACGAAAAATCAGCTGCATTATTTTGTTGTACTATCTGTTGATACGACAACATAGGCTCTTGTAACAAATTGTCTGATAAATCTTTTAACCCTACTTTTTCCCACTCTTTAGTGATCAAGCTTGCTGCAATCATAGTATCAAACACAAAACCACCGATATCAAAACCAGCCTGCTGCAAAATCAATTGATCATACTTGGCATTATGCATATATTTTTCTATTGCATTATTTGCCAGCATACCGCCCACATGCTCGCGCACAAATTCTATAGAAAGTTGCTGTACATTTTGATGAGCTATAGGAATATAAAATGCTTGGCCTTTTTGATATGCCAAAGATATTCCAACAAGCGTTGCCTGCATTGGATTAATGCCATTAGTTTCAGTATCTAGCGCACAAAAGCCAACCTTTTGAATCTGACTACATACATCGATCAACTGCTGCTTATCTACAATTGTTATAAAATCATATTTTTCATGAGGCATCTTACGTTGCTCACCGGGTTCAAACATTGTTGTTTGTACGTCTGACAAAATAGTGTATGTATCGCGAATCTGTTTTACAAAACTTTTAAATTCTAATTTTTCAAAAAAAGACAACCCTTTAACCCACTGTTTTTCTTCAAACTTTGTATCTGAAACTGTCACATCAATATCAAAAGATCGTAACAAAAAAAGTTCATAGCTCAAATAAGCGTTTTCTTTCGACTGCAAAAGCAACATTCGAACACGCTCTTTTTCAACCTTGTCTATATTTTGATATAAATCATCTAGATCTTTAAATTGTTGTACAATCGATGTTGCTGTTTTATCACCTACACCTGCAACACCAGGAATATTATCAGAACTGTCACCAACGAGTGCAAAATAAAATGGTAATTTTGAAACTTCAAAACCATATTTTAACAAGCATGCCTGTTGATCAAGCATAATATCTTGAAAAGGGTCATAAATCACAATACCTTCAGATAAAACTTGCCGCATATCTTTATCAGATGATACAATCACAGCTTCATAGCCACTTTTGTGACATTTTTTTGCAAATGAATACATCAAATCATCTGCTTCTTGACCAACTTGAGCAATTTGAATAATACCGAGCAATTCAACTACTTCTTGTATTAACTCTTTTTGTGTAAAAATATCAGTTGGAGCTTCTTGCCGAGTTGCTTTATACGCAGGAAATAGTTCATGTCGTTGATTTTTGCCCTTACTATCCCACACCACAGCAACATGAGTAACTTCAAAAGCATCAATCAATTTTTTGATCATACGACAAAAGCCGTAGACTGCATGCACAGCCAAACCTTGGCTTGTATGCAATGGTTTTAAACCATAATAAGCACGGTACAAAAACGATGAACCATCGATAATAAAAACTGATTTTTTGGAAGGAATATGCGCCATGGTTTATACACCTATTTTTACGGTACTATGCTTGTTAGCATAATTCAGTAAAATCTTTTAGCAAGACCGTCTAACTATTTATAAGCCACTGTAAACATACCAAAAGTACATAAACTTTACTAAATCCACACATATAACTAAAAAATCTATCAAACAATTGTTGTTTGATACACTCGCTTTGTATATCTTACATGTGTATCTTTAAACAAAGGATTATGTATGTTTTTATTATTACTCATGACACTTTTGACTCAAACAATCTTAACAAGTAGTTCTATGAAAACAGATCTCATTCAACTACCTCTCTTTACTGAACTGAACTATAATCGCTCAAAACCCCAATTCAGCATCACTCATCTGTCGATGTCTCGTGAACCAAAAAACCTACTGATTCACAATTTAACAAGCGCCGACAGTCGCATGACAGCTACTCATTTTAATTTTCCAGGTATATCAACAAACGCTATTCCTAAGATCAATTACCGCCTGTTTGATAACGTTGTAGAAAACAATGATTTTTTGATATACAACATACAATATGTATACGTCATCTTAAATTTTAATGACCAAGAAGAACCATTCACATTTAAAAAAATAGTACCACTTTTAATGCGATACCGTAACTCGACAACTCAAGAATGTTTTATTGTAAACAGAAACATCGAGCACACAAATCTTTCAAAAACTATAATCAATATAATTGCTCGTCACCTACAAGACATTAAACAACGGCACACTACATCACAACCAAATCGTCTTGCATTGACACAAAACCCTCAGCAAGAAGCTGACGAAGAATTCGATCAACATCATGCGTAGTACCCGAAATATCTTGATACACCAACTCAATTAAATCTTGATAAGGCAATTGCTTGTAACGAGTGAGTATGCGCACAATAGAACCACGAACCTGACGACCAGATCCTATAAACGTCGATTGACGTGCATAATGCTTACTTGTTTTATTGTTCAACCTTAACTGCGTTTTAAGATACACGCCATAATCCATCAATGCATAGTACCATTCTCTGACATGAGCATTATCTAACGTTTGACGAACCAATTCTAAAATAGCTTTATCATCAACACTGTTTTGATCTTTAAAAAACTCATGCAAAAAAATAGTACGAATATTTGTCTCTATAAAAACAACGGGTTTATTAAAGGCAAAAGCCGTCACAGAGCCTGCAGTATTAGGACCAATGCCCGGCAAAAGCATAAGTAGCTCTGACTTATCTGGCAACACACCAGCCCACTGATCAACAATCATTTTAGATGCATTGTACAATGCCAAGCCACGCCTATTGTATCCAAGTCCTTGCCATGCTTTTAAAACATCATGCTGTGAAGCTGCAGCAACAGCCTGAAAACTGTCAAATCGCTGCATCCATTGTTCAAACTTAGGCATGACGCGCACCGTTTGTGTTTGTTGAAGCATAACTTCTGAAACAAAAACGCGATAAGGCGTAATATCTTGTCTCCAAGCAAAATCACGCTTGTTCGATTTATAATAATCCCAAATTTTTCGTTGAAAATCTTGAATCTGGGTTTGAGTCAATATAATTTTAGATTCCACCATCTTGTTCTACAACAAACGGTTTAATGATTGAACGTTCTTTAAAAGGAAAGGTTAATCCACCAACGATCTGATATTCATCTCGACCTTTACCCAAAATAGCTACGATGCTACCTGGTTTGGTCAATTGATAACCTAACTCAATAGCTTTAACGCGATTCAATTCTTTATAAAATTCAAAATTAGTTTGCTGATCAAAACCTGCTTCAACCTCACGCGCTATCAACACAGGGTTTTCATCGCGAGGATTATCAGATGTCAAAATAACAACATCACAATATTTTTGAGCAATTAAGCCCATCAGCGGTCTTTTTTGTTTATCTCTATTACCAGCTGCACCAAAAACAACAATCAAATGCGACGTCATAGTTCGCAACGTTGAAAGCACCGCTTCAAAGGATGAAGGATTATGTGCATAATCAATAAAACAACGCGAACCATTTTTCAAATGATATTGCTCCATGCGCCCAGGCACATGTTCTAAGCTTTTTAATGCATACTTAGCATCTGTCAAAGATATTTGTAAACCATACAAAATACCTATCACACCAAGTAAGTTATACACATTAAACGTACCAAGAAGTGGCATATAAAAATCATACAAATTTCCATCTATTTTCACATGTACCATCGTATGATTACCTTGTTGGTGCGTACAACCATAAATAGTTGCTTGATCTTCAAGTAATGAAACAGAACTGTATTGTGGATACATCTGAAGCAATGCTGCACCATATTTATCATCTTTATTAATAAACATGTTTTTTGGATTTTTTATTTTAGTAAGCAACATTTTTTTTGCTGCAAAATATTCATCCATATCTTTGTAAAATTCAAAATGCTCATGAGATAAATTGGTAAAAACACCTACTTCAAACTCTATGCCTTCTACTCGTTGCAACGTCAAAGCCTGCGCAGAAACTTCCATAACAACATACTCTATGCCATAGACAACACACTCTGCCAAAAAAATTTGTATTTGATCTGGCAATGGCGTAGTCAACTGCATAGAAACATTGTACGATCCAATACGTTTTTCAACAGTACTGATCAACGCTACTTTTTTACCAAGACTATGCAGCATATGATATGCCATAAATGATGTTGACGTTTTACCTTTGGTACCCGTAATAGCTACAATTTTTAATTTTGAAGCAGGATAACCAAGTGCTTGAGCAGAAAGCTCTGATAAAGCCTTGCGACAATCATCCACATATTCAAGCGTTGCATTATGTTGTTGAATTATATTTTGTATCTCAGCAGATACAACACAATCTGATTGTACAATTATTTTAGATGCACCTTTTTCAAGAGCCAAAGACACAAAGTCTAAACCATTATGCTTTGTTCCTGAAATAGCAACAAACGTAGAACCTTTTCCAACATAATCTGTATGCCCTGTAACAGGATACACTAAAGGCAATATGATATTATCCATGTTTTTTTCGATATTCTTGTAAGCCATTTTTTATCTTTGATGCAAAATATAATAAACCTATGGTGTGTACTAAAAATAAGCTACCTGTGACCAAACTGTTGATAGTCCATACAATGCGAGCATTCATCACAGTGCCATACCATGCACTGATTGGATACACAATTAAAAATAACCATGCATATTTTTTACCGACTAAAAATTCCCAGCAAATGCGTCCGTTATATGCATATGCTACAACTACACTTGTTGCAAACATTGCCACTAAAACGCTTACCAACCAACCACCCATTGAACCAAATACGGTTTCATATGCAGATACTAATAATGCTGAGCTAATTTCACCATTATCCCAAACACCACTTGCAATCACGCACAGTGCAACTAAGAAACAAACTAAATGAGTATTGATATACACACTCAACATTGACATGATACCACTTTTAACAGGATCCTGATTTTTAGTAGTTCCAAAAGCTACCGCTGCAGTACCAAGACCAGCTTCACTTGCATTAATACCTTGCTGTAAACCTAAGGCAACTGATTTTTGCATTGCATACGCCAGCGTACCACCTAAAAATGCTTGTGGTGAAAATGCTAAATAACCCATCAAATATAATGCATGCGGAATCGATGTAACATGATATGCAAGCACAATTAATGCAGTAATTAAAAAACCATACACCTTGATAGGTACCAATTTATCTAAAAACTTAACAATACGAGCAGCTCCACCTAGTACCACATACAACACAAGCAACGTAACACCGCAAGCTGTGATCGTTTGCGAAATACCCCAAGATCGGTACAACGCTGTACCAACAGCATTACATTGAATTAAATTTCCACCAGTCATCATGTAGCAAAATGCAAAAAAACCAAAAAGCCATGAGAAAACTGCTCCGAATGGTAGCAAGCTTAAGTAATACATCGGCCCTGATTTTTCTTCTGTTGATTGTGAACTAAAACTTGTTGCTAAATATACTTCTGCAAAACGAAGTGATACTGAAAATGTCGACATGACTAGCAACCAAAAAATTGATCCTGGACCACCTACAGCTATTGCTACAGGAATCCCTGCCAAGCTTCCGTTACCAATGTTTCCACCAAGCGTATTCATAAAAGCTTGAAATGGAGTAATTGTTCCTGATGCATCAACGGTTGTAGCATTTTTTTGTGGCGCAAAAATCATTAAAACGGATTCTTTAAAATATGCAAATTGCACAAAACCTAAATAAACGGTCATAAACACACAGACACCAAAGAAAAACAATAAAAAAGGCAGGCTCCAAAAAGCGTCTGAGAAGTTGGATAATATATTTGAAATATCCATATATTTCCTTATTTGTATATGATTTGTTATAGTACAAAAGTTCGTTAAAATTAAATGTAACATAAAATAAAAAAAATAAATAACGAAAAAGGTCTGCATGAAAATTTTAGCTCTAGACCTTGGTGATGTATGGACAGGCACAGCTATGAGTGATGCCTTAAAAATACTCGCTCGTCCACACAAAACAATCAAAACAGTCGACCTTATTTCTTTTTTACACTCACTACTAGCACAAGAAAAAGTTGATACAATTGTTGTTGGATATCCACGCACCATGCGCGGCACTGAAAGTGACCAAACTAAAAAAGTGGTACTACAAAAAGAGCAAATTGAAAAATCATTTCCCACATACAAAATTATTTTATGGGACGAACGATTATCAAGCAAAGGCGCTCGAACCATCCAAGGAAAAAAAGCAAAAACCGATGGTAACCATGAACACTCTATTGCCGCAGCTTTAATCTTGCAAACGTACTTACAGTCTATCTATTAAATGTTTTTTGACATGATCATTTGCATATAAATTAATAAAGATAATTATCAATCCTTGACTTTCTTGTCATTTTGATTTTAACATAAGAGTTGTCGTCTCTTTAAAAAAGGTGGAGAGATCTGTATGCAATGTAGAAAGTGCTCAGGATTAATGATACAACAATTATTCTTTGATCATTTTTTAAACTTTGAAGGGTGGAAATGCCTCAATTGTGGCAAGATAACCCTAAAAAAAGAAAAGGTTTTAGAGTACGATTACTTTGGAATATATCTGCAACAACAAAAACCTAGAAAAAAATAACAACTATGTCCTATTTTCTTATTGCTCAATATTCTTATGAAACAATTGATCTTGCATTGTGCCATAATGAAAAAATAATAGAATCTTGTTCTATTCATAAATTTCAAGCAACAGGTCAAACAATTCCAACCATACAAACCATGCTTCAAAATCATGGTTTATCCCTATCTGATCTGCGCTGTTTTGGTATCAACAAAGGACCAAGTCCTTACAATACGTTGCGAGCAATGTTGACCATGTTTAACGGAATTCATCGAACAACCCGTATCCCACTCATCAGCTTTAACGCGTTAGATTTACTCAGCTCAGAGTACAAAAATCAAAATCATATCGTGACACTTCAAGCATTTGATCAACACCTCTTTTTCAATCTTTGCCTCAATGGACACATGCAACAAGGCGCTGCATCTACTGAGCACATTGCGTCTCTCATCCTTGAAGCAAAAACACCGCTGCATGCATACGGCAATGGTTTTATCAAGTATAAAGAGCTATTTGCACAACGATGCCCTAATCTGATCATACAAGAACCTATAGTTGCGTTTAACTCTCTTGAAAGCTTAGCTCGTGCAACATATGACAGTTTGGAGCAAGCTCAATCTACCACAAAGTACATAATGCCAATCTATTTTGAAGATTACTCAGAAAAATTACTGTAAATCTAGCAACATCGATCCCTTTTTGCGTACATTAATAAAAAAGGAGATTGTTATTATGATGTACGTATTTATATTTTTAATAAGCGCTTTATGCACAACATTACCAACGATAGCGCAAGACGCAGTTCCAAAAAAATCTACAAAAAAACCTTTAGAGAAAAAAAATCTAAAGTACGGGAAAAAGAAAAAGAAAGAAGTCGATATGCCCAAAGCACTTGAGTACCCATTTGATATAGACACAAAATATCATTCTGGTAGTCGAAACGAATTCACTCACGATGCACATAGTTATTTTGAATCAAACAGCTAATCTTTCACTTTAGTTTTTTTTCTGAAAAAATGCACTATTCCAAAGACGGCAGATCATGCGCATGCACCTGCCGTTTTCTTTTTCCTAATCTCAATTGGTCATAACTAAAAAAATGATATATGCTACTTTGTGTTTGAAAACAAATCATTGCCTAAGACTAAGAATAATAATGAATTTTAGAACTTTTAAACAAAATAAATTAATACGTGACAATATTTTGCAACTTATGCAAAATAATGGATCAAAATTATACTGGTTTGAACTAAACGATCAAGATTTTCAAAAGCAACTTAAAATAAAATTAGTTGAAGAATCTCTTGAAGTTCAAAGAACCCAAAATAGTATTGATTTGACAGAAGAATTAGCTGACGTACTTGAAATTGTATACAGCCTTGCTAAGTCTCATGGATTATCTGCAAAAGATTTAGAACAAGCTCGTTTAAAAAAGCAAAAAGAAAAAGGCGGATATGAACAAAAAATCTTTTTATCTTTTGCCGAACACCCTAAAGACAGCCCTCAAGAACGCTACTGCTTAGCAGATCCTGACAAATATCCAGAAGTAAAAAACAACAATTAAACGTGTAAGTTTTTAACGCTATTCTATCGCACTGTGCGCTTCATCGAGATCAACAAAATTTCCTCTTCTACCTTCAAGTTGTGTATCTAGTTGGATTTTTTCTCTTTCTCTTTGGATTTTGTTTCGGCCAATAGATGAAAGTATCCCTCTTCGTGCTTCATAAAGGCGTAACATATTGTATGCTTGATCTAAATTTACAACATTCGCTTGATCTTTGGCAGACTGTTGCGACATTAATACTTTGTCCGATGCTTGATTTTTCGCAACAACCAGCGTACCTTTTCTCTGATTATAAGCGTCTTGCAATTGCTGTAACGTAAAATCTTCAGGTAAATTTAACAACCTTAAAGAATTTACAATGTTTTTGCTATTTTCATCTACCAATCCAAACGCTTGCTGCTTAAAATGTTGTACTAAAGCATCTTTTGCTACATTATCTTCCATCGCTTTGTAAGATAACAAATCAACTCGATTATGTGGAACTTTTGATAATGTGTCTCTAACAGCTTTATAAGTTCGTAATTTATCATGAACTTTAGCCAAATTTACTATTTTTTTCTGCATACGCTCAATTAATTTTTGAGCAATCTCTTGTTCTATCTTTGGAGCATTATCATAATTTTGTTGACTATTTATGCCTGGCAAAACTCTTTTTACAGGTTCCCAAGATTTAATACTATTCCTTAGTTCTTGCATGGTCGCTTGAAAGTTTCGGTTAATTTGTTCACTGTTTGCATCCAAACGACTACCAATAAGGCGTAATAATGGATCTGAAACAGTAGCCAAGACTTTAAACCTTTCTGATAAACTTTCTAGATCATCTTGATCAGAAGAAAAATCAAACCTATCTGTTTCACGGGCTAATCTTAATTTTCTATCAAGTTCTCTTCGAATTTCTACTCTATCTTGTTCAGGTAATTTTTTTATCAGAGACAAATAAGATCTCAATACAACACGCATCCCCTCTAAAACCTGTAGATCTTCTTTTTCTTCATCCAAAATGTAACGCATTTCATCAAAAAAATTAGTACTTACTAAGTATTTATATTTTTCTTTAAGTGACTGTATTGATGGTATAATTGTATGTTTTTCAATATCCGAGACAGAATATTGTTTTTTTTCATCTGCTGTATAACTTGGTATAAAATCTTGTATTCTAGATACAACATCATTGCTCAACGCTTCTATTTTAGCATTTACAGCATCATCTAGCTCTTGTTCCGAGTAATTAGCCGATAGCCCTAATTCATCTAGATAACCCAAATACATATCTACTGATTTTAGAGCTATATGTTTATATATTGATTGTAAAACTTTCACCCTAGACTCTAATGGCAAACTGTTGATATTTTTCATATATTCTAAGAGCTGTTCTTTTGCTAACACTAAATGTTTAGCTTGTATCGAATTCTTATCACGCCCTTGCATCAACAGATTAAAAGATCTTTCCAAGTCGTTTTCTGAAAAGTTAGGCTGTAGTTTAAATTCTTCAAGTAAAGATATTCTTGATATTGCTTGATCAATAACTTGTTTTTCTTTTGCTAAATCTTGTGTGCTTATTTGCGTATCTTGTGGTTTTTTTAATGACGCCAGCAAAGCTTCTCTTCTTGGTATATAATCTTCTTTTATAGCAGTAGCTAAACTTTGTAAGTCGAGAAATTCATTCGCAAAGGGTGCTTTAACAGCATCTGCAGTTTCCTTTTGATCAGGCGTTAATGTAGGGTAATCAGGGAAAATTTTTTTTATTTGAGCATTATATTTATTCCCTATCAACTTTTTTTGCTTTGCC
>JAGOTL010000007.1 GCA_018061805.1 Candidatus Babeliales bacterium | reverse complement strand
CACTTACACCTTGTGCTCCAGTAGTCCCGCTCACTCCATCAGCCCCCGTAGTACCACTAACGCCCTGCGCCCCTGTTGTACCAGACACACCTTGCGCACCTGTCGTTCCACTCACACCCTGTGCTCCTGTAGTTCCACTTACCCCTTGAGCACCTGTCGTACCACTTACACCATCAGCGCCGGTAGTGCCGCTAACTCCTTGCGCACCTGTTGTTCCACTCACGCCCTGAGCACCCGTTGTACCAGATACACCTTGAGCACCTGTAGTACCGCTAACGCCCTGAGCTCCCGTTGTTCCACTTACACCATCAGCGCCTGTTGTACCAGATACTCCTTGCGCACCCGTAGTCCCACTTACACCCTGCGCACCTGTAGTACCACTAACCCCTTGTGCCCCTGTAGTACCGCTCACGCCCTGAGCCCCTGTTGTTCCAGATACCCCTTGCGCTCCTGTTGTACCACTGACTCCTTGAGCACCGGTTGTACCAGAAACACCTTGTGCTCCTGTTGTTCCACTCACGCCCTGAGCTCCTGTTGTACCAGACACACCTTGAGCTCCTGTAGTACCACTTACACCATCAGCACCCGTTGTTCCGCTAACACCTTGAGCCCCTGTAGTTCCACTCACACCCTGCGCACCTGTAGTACCGCTAACGCCCTGAGCTCCCGTAGTTCCACTGACACCTTGTGCACCTGTAGTTCCACTTACACCATCAGCACCAGTTGTTCCACTTACACCCTGAGCCCCCGTCGTTCCACTTACTCCTGTTGCACCTGTAGCGCCATCTGCTCCCGTAGTACCAGACACACCTTGTGCACCTGTCGTACCACTGACTCCTTGAGCACCGGTTGTACCAGAGACACCTTGTGCTCCCGTTGTTCCGCTCACGCCCTGCGCACCTGTAGTACCACTGACTCCTTGAGCACCTGTAGTTCCACTTACACCCTGAGCCCCCGTCGTACCACTTACACCATCAGCGCCTGTCGTACCGCTGACGCCTTGTGCACCTGTTGTACCAGAAACACCTTGAGCTCCTGTTGTTCCGCTCACGCCCTGAGCCCCCGTAGTTCCACTTACTCCTTGTGCTCCAGTAGTCCCGCTCACTCCATCAGCACCTGTTGTCCCACTAACTCCCTGAGCTCCCGTAGTTCCAGATACCCCTTGTGCACCGGTAGTTCCACTTACACCATCAGCACCGGTTGTACCAGAAACGCCTTGCGCACCTGTCGTTCCACTTACTCCCGTAGCTCCTGTTGCTCCATCAGCGCCGGTTGTACCGCTTACGCCCTGTGCACCCGTAGTTCCACTGACACCCTGTGCCCCCGTCGTACCAGACACACCTGTTGCACCGGTTGCACTTCCTGCTGGACCTGTTTGTCCAGTTGACCCAGTTGTACCTGTTGCACCAGTAGGGCCGGTCACACCACCAGCGGCACCCGTTGTTCCACTCACACCCTGTGCACCAGTTGTTCCACTTACCCCTTGTGCGCCCGTCGTACCACTAACACCTTGTGCACCTGTTGTACCTGATACACCTTGCGCACCTGTTGTACCTGACACACCTGTCGCTCCTGTCGCACTACCAGCTGGACCTGTTGGACCAGTTGAACCACCTGCAGGACCAGTTGCACCAACTGACCCTGTAGAACCTGTTGTACCCGTTGCACCATCTACACCTGTCGTACCACTTACCCCTTGCGCACCGGTTACACCGCTGACACCTTGTGCACCAGTTGTTCCACTTACACCCTGGGCTCCCGTTGTACCACTCACACCTTGAGCTCCTGTAGTGCCGCTCACACCTTGCGCACCTGTGGTACCACTGACGCCCTGAGCTCCTGTTGTTCCACTTACCCCTTGTGCGCCCGTCGTACCAGATACCCCTTGTGCCCCTGTAGTACCACTAACTCCTTGCGCGCCTGTTGTACCGCTCACGCCTTGAGCTCCTGTTGCACTACCAGCTGGACCAGTTTGGCCCGTAGCCCCTGTTGCACCAGAACTACCCCCAGCTGCCCCCGTAGCACCTACAGATCCTGTCGAACCGGTTGAACCTACTGCCCCTGTAGGACCACTAACACCTTGTGCACCTGTAGGACCGGTATATTGCGCACCAGTTGTACCATCTGCACCTGTTGACCCTGTCGCACCTGTCGCACCGGTAGGACCTGTAATATTTGCAACAGGTTTTGGTTTAGCACCTGGAAGTAATGGATTTTCTTGAACAGAAGCAAAAGAACTACGAATAACATCACTGGATATCGTTTGTTGATTTGAATCTAAAAGATATTTTGATGAATCATCATCAGTAAAAACAAAAGAAGGTATACACATGACAATACATATAGAAAAAAAATGCTGATTCAAAAGCTTCATGTACTTATCCCTTTTTGACACACTCTGATTTTTTAAAAAAATGTATTATTTTTGAAACTATGCAACATAGTTAAAAATCACGATCAAGATATAATCCATCACAATAAGTGTCAAGGCATACATGAAACAACAAATAACAATCTTGAACAAAAAATTGATACATTGCTTTATGAAACAAGCAATATATCAATCTCAGTGATAAACAAACTATTTTTTAAATGTTATAAAAATAGTGCATAATCACAGGTAATGTATCTTTAAATTTATCACCTTGCTGACATCGAATCATAAGTTCTTGAGGTGTCAGCCAATACCAATCTGCAATATCATGTCGATTCCAATTCTCTGGTGCAGCATCTACCAACATTTCATACACAGATGCAAAACAAAAAGTATTGTGGGCTTGTGGTGTTAATTTTCCTAAAAAGGAATAACTACCTGGCTGCAACTGCAACCCAACTTCTTCCATAGTTTCTCTAACCAACGCTTGCTCATACGTTTCCCCTGCAAGCACATGTCCTGAAACAGATCCATCCAAATGACCTGGTAATCGATCAACATTCCAACTACGCCGCGGTATCCACATTTGACCATGTTGATTTTTAATAATTAACCAAACAGAACGCATCTGAGAACATAAATTTTGGTTATATACTTGCAAACGAGGCATCGTTTGCACAACACAATCTTGTTCATCTACAAGATCTAATATTTCATCATGACAATCTGATGCATTAATAAGATTTTCTAAATGTTTCACAATATCCCCCTTTGTTTTTAGGATTGTTCCGTATCAGATGTACCTCATTGCGATAATGCAAGTAAACAGTGTGCAGTTTTATGTGCGATTTTCAACCAAAAGGCTTAATTATAATAAAAACAGTTAAAATTATATATCAACTTGACCATCACAAACATAATTTTGTACATTACTCCAAATTTATATTTTACCAAAAAAGGATAGTGATGTTTTTTCTATCGTTACTACTATCATTGCTCTGCCTAACTCATACAACACTCAACACATTTCCCACTAAAATGATTGTTAATGTCCCTGTTGCCGACTTACGAATTTTGCCCGAAAACATTGATCCTTCTGTAACATTACCGACATCTGATATAAGTAATCACCTACAAATAACTCAACTACTTATGAACGAACATATCGTCGCTCATGAAAGTTATACAGATTCGTTCAACCAACTTTGGTACAAAGTAAGTGCTTTACAACAAGCTCGTTATGATTCTGTAAGTAAATGGCATGGTTACCCTGGTTGGATTTTAGCCAAAGATACTTTAGAAGTACACGATTATCCTGTATGCAACAGTGTCATTACACAACATGCGACACCTGTTTTTGATCATCAAAATAATCTTGTGTTGACACTATCAATTGGAACTCGTGTACAAGTTGTACAAATGTTACATACAAAATATTGCTGCATCTTACCGTACGGAATAAAAGGTTATATCGATAAAAATGCTCTTTTGCCCATACAACCAACCATTGAAAAAACAATTAATACATTACGCACAGAATTTGTACAAACCGCACACACTTTTTTAGGTTTTTGGTATTCATGGGGAGGACGCAGCACACAGCAAGATCAATATATTTCAAGCGTTGATTGCTCAGCGCTCGTAAACCTTAGTTTTTTAACATTAGGATTACAAACACCACGCATGTCCCATGAACAATATCTTGCATCACATCGTATACATCACGGTAAAGATTTACAAATAGGTGATCTTGTCTTTTTCTGCTCAACTACTAAGCATATCAATCGCATGAATCATGTCATGATTTACATAGGCAACGAACAACTCCTAGAATCTACACTTGCAGGTGATGAAAAAGTACGCATTATCGACTTTGAAAAACGCATGGGCAAACCTCGTCATATGATACAAACAGAAGATATCTGCAAAGACGAAACTGACGAATATCATGTTTACTTTGGAACATTTTTTACTGCAGTACTGTTGCAACAACTACGCAATGAAGCCTTATCACACAACTATCAAGAAGCGTATTGTAACGCTTTTGCAAACATTAATACTAAAAATATGCCGATTGACTTCTATACAAACCATTAATATAAAGGTTCTTGTATGAAACATATATCGTTTTTCATAACATTACTTGCAATCTCACTCGTACAAACAAATCAATGCGCACACTTTCAAGAATATTTAGAATACCGCGACAAAAAAACACACCGTTCTCATATCCATTTATATCAAAATTATCACGCTTTAAAAGCAATAATAAACACCGTACGATTATTACAAAAGCATGATGCAAGTCATCCTTTATCGTTTGCATCCTACCCACAGGCACAACAAGTTTCATTTGTGCATACGTTACGTTATTATAGAGAAAATTGCTTTCTTGCTGGCATAGAAGAACCAAAACCATCAGACAAAATACTTGATGTCACCGTGTACATTCTTAACCTATGTCATGAATTACAAAAACCAAAATATACCGGTAACCTGGTATACATCAATATGTATAAAAAACTAGAAGATCATTTTAAAAAAATATTTTTATTACAAAAAAAGGATTTTTATGAAGCATAAATATTTATTTTCATTGCTCATGCTCGGCTATAACCCTAACCTACTACATAGTGCAGAAGATAGAAACGAAGTCTTGTTTGGAGAACAACCATCGAAAACACAGACTGAAAATTTAGAACCTGAAAGATTTAAACAAAAAACTTTTTTTGAAAGATTTACTAACCCATTTAAGGGTAAATCACAACCTAAGTTATCACAACAAGAACCAAAAAGAGATACAAAGAACCCTGTACAGCTTGATAAAAAAACATTTAAAAATTATCAAAAATTACAAAATCAAATAAAAAAACTAGATACAATAATCGGAACTAATACAAATATACGATCAAGTATTGAAAAATATTTTCCTATCACAGAATATAGTAAGTTAATTGATGATATCATAAAAAATAAAAGCATTCCTGTTGATATTGATCAACGTATAGAGTCAATTGTCTTAAAATTATATAACACTCAAGATAAAGATCATACTGAAATCACAAAAGCAATAACCTCTGCTATTAAAAGTGATCTACTTTTAACAGCAAAAAAACAATATGAATCTCTTACAGCATTGGATTTCGGCATAAATACAGAAGCAATACAACACACACATGCATTTATTACAGAAATATTAAAAATTTTAACTGATAACAACAACCCAGAAAAAACACTCTTGAAAATTCACAAAGCTATACTTGAATCATTTAAACACAAAATTATTGACGATAACGTTTTACAAAAATATATACATGAACAACGCATACAAAATGATGAAAAACAAAAGTTTTATGAAAACTTTTTTGCAATCTTATCAGTTATAGCCTTTACAGGAGTGCTTAACATTATAATTATAGCATCACCTACCAGTGATAACGTAGATGCACAAGATTTCAAGAGAAACATTCTTATGTTGATCGATGCAACAAGCTTTTCACTTCTCACTCTAGGTGTAATGTTCAGCTTTATTGAAAAAACAGAAAAAAACACACAAGCAAATACACAAATTCCACAACTAACCGAAAAAAATACAAGCAACGCAAAGTCAAACACCTAAATAAACTTAAAACTTCTAAAAAAAAGGAAACCTATGAAGCATAAATACGTCTTACTATCACTCATACTCTGCTATGATTTTACTATGCTTAACAGCGCAGAAGAAGAAGAAGAAGAAGAACTGAGTTTTCACTCTGTTACTTCAACACCTAGACCATCCGTAAGTTTTTTAGAAAACAAACGAACTGCAAGCCAACAGTCTTACTGGCCTTATGAAAAAGAAACTACAGAAACACCAAAAGCTGTAGTTGAAAAAAAATCATATTTTCAAAGTTTTAAAGAAAAAGCAACAGCAGGATTGAATCGATTACGAGGCAATAAACCTACAGAGCTGCCAATAAGCATAGAGCCAGAACCTACAGCAACAACGCAAACCGCAGATGAAAATGAAGAACCGGCACAAGAGCCCGCACAAGAACCTACTTGGTTGGATAAAGCAAAAGCCATGAAAGATGCAGTAACCAAAAAAGTTTCCGATACGTATAATCAACTGCGCGGAACTTCTACCGCTCAAGATGCTACCACAGAATCTGAACCTATAATACTGCTCGATGGTGACATACAGCTTGGTGATGAAGCATTACAAGGTTATCGCGAATTACATGCCCAATTAAAAAAATTGGATTCATTTATTTTAAGCAGAACCATAACACCTCTTATCGAAAAATATTTCCCCATTACTGCATATCGAAAATTGCTTGAAGATATCATCAATAACAAAAGAATACCTGTTGACATTGATGCACGCATAGAATCACTTGTGACCAACTTACATACAACAGCTCAGCCAGATGCTGGTACCGGTGAACAAACCGAAGAACAACAACAAGAAACAGACCGTGAAAACAAAACAACCATGAAACAAGTTATTGGTGGCCATTTACTCTCATATGTTAACTCTCAATCTGAATTCATTAAAAAATTAAATCTTGCAACATTACCAGAACGTGCAGGACAAGCACAAAAAGATATTAAACAAGTTTTAAGTATCTTAACCGAAACAAAAAACCCAGAAGAAATATTACTCAGAATTCATAAAGCTTCACTAGAATCATTTAAAGATGTCATGATCAATGATCGATCACTTCAAGAACATGTTAGCTCTTTACTTACAAAAATCGACAATGCTCGCAAACAAGGTATTGCAGCTGGTGATACCGTACTACAAATCACAAACTTATATAAAACATACCTGCATATCATACTCGCTCTTGGTGTTGCAAACCTTGTGTGCTGTGTTGTATCAGTCGTTTCTGATGTTGACTCTGACAATTATAAATTGTCAAAACGAATCTTAGAATATCTTGCAGTTATCGATGCAATATCTTTAACGATCGGTATTGGTATTAAAGCGGTTATTGCAGATAAATTCCATGGCGCTTTTGAAAAATCTGTCGATGCTTTACGCCAAAACGATGCTACCATGTCGGCAAAACGTCAGCCAAAAAAACCACAAGAAGAAACAGATGAAACTGACGCTGAACGTACAACCGAAGCAAAAGAAGCTGCAAAAAACGTTGGTTAATATTTTACCCAGACCCAATAACCCATACGAAAAAGGAAATATAAATGAACAACCTACAAGTTTTTAAAACATGGTTTTTACTACGAACTACGTATAGTATCGTGCCTATTTTACTTGGCTTTGATAAATGTTTTACAGGACTCATTGTTAACTGGGCAAAATATGTCAGCCCAGAAGTGTTGCAGTATTTACCTGTATCATTACCACATTTACTTGTTATCGTAGGGCTTATCGAAATAGCGGCAGGACTTCTTGTTTGGTTCCGCCCAAGATTTGGTGCTTACCTAGTCATGACATGGCTTGGTATTGTAATATTCAATCTCATGTTCCTGCCTGGCATGCTTGATATCATTGCGCGCGATGTTGTGATTGCTATCGGAGCTTTAGCGTTAGCATGGCTCACTGAAGCTATCATGTCAAAATAACACACACATAGTTACAAACTAAAAGAGGCCTGTTGTTGAAACAGGCCTCTTTTGTTAATTTACAATGAATTATAACAAGCAACTCGAGCATCTGCTTGATCTTCACGCCAGTAACATGCATAACGATCACCAAGTGAAAAATGCCAAAATTCATACACGTAATTGGTTAAGCCAGCTTGCGTAGCAGCAATAGCAATCAATAATCTATGCAACATCTGTTCTTCGGTTAAACCATCAACCAGTGTAAATGTTGGAGAAAATGCACCGCCGACATTAAATGCACCAAAGTTACAAAACGATTGTTTTTTATTACTCCACAAATGAATATCAACAGCTGCGCCTGTTGAATGCACGGGTACATTATTAATGTACGGTGAAATATATTTACACGCTTCTTGATAAGCTTGCTCATCTGTCATATGCGGATTTTTTTCTTTGATAATTGCAAGCTTTGAATCAAACAGTTCTTTTTGAGTTCCAAGATCACGAAGTCCTTCAAATAATCGTATTTCAAGTTCTCCAGCTTCATACCCAAAATGGGGTGCTATTTTGTCAAGCTCATCAATCATAGCAACAAGCGCATCATACACACGTTGTCGTACAAAACCATGTTTGTCAGAACGAGGATCTATATCTTCTGCTCGCTGATGAGCCAACATAAATTCAGATTCTTGCATCACTTTAATGCGAGGATGATTTTGCTCATCAACATGCACAATAGGTTCAAAATTTTCTACAATGGGTATCTGTTTGATACATGCATCTGCTATTTTAGGCGCCGCACCTGCCGCAAAATCATGACATTGTCTATGCAGTAACGCGTACGTTGATTCATTCATACATGAAGCATATTTTTCAAGTAAACCATCCCAACTAGCTGTAACGGTATGAAATAAACCTAATCCTATGACGAGTAATAATGAATACATACGATGATCCTTTGCCGTATATAGTGCTATAATAGATACTGTAGTATATGAATTTTATGTTAAAATCACAATGTCTTAAAGTACTGATACGCATATGAAAAATTCAAGAAGTACTATCAATCAATGTCATCTACTTTTGACTCAAAACGTTCAGAGAGTTTTCGCGTATCATGACCAAAAATTCCATTATCTATTGGATGATTTTGTTTTGTACTAACTGGTAACGGCAACTCTTGATAATTACATGCTGCAATGTAACGATCTGCTTGTCTGAGATCTGCTCTCGTTTTTACCAAAAATTTCATCAAAGATGCGGCACTGCGCGAATTAACCACATCAACAAACCCTGCTACCATTTCATTCTGCCACATAGTATTATTGGTTTTTTTAGACATTTCTTTGGGAAATTTAAACAGCATGTAATGCATAAGATCTCTATTGCCATGTTGTAACTGCTCATACGCATCCAAAATAACCAAACTCAACGATGATGCACTACCCACATTCGGCTTAACAGCATGATAAAGATCTACTATATCTCGCAAAGATATAATTTTTTCTCTATCCAAAGCATCAGTTAATGGCTGATCATTGCCAGATTCAGCTCTATATTGTAATACATCAAGCAACGTCTGACCGGATTCTATCTCGACATACATATTTGCATTATGCTGTAATAATAATTTTGCTGTTTTATACCTATACTGGAAACAAGCCAATGCGAGTGGCGATATATCTATTGCGCTTGGATTAATACTTTCTTGAACTTTTTTTATCTTTAATAATTCTTTTACTACAGAAAAATGACCATAATAACTCGCTCGACTCAAAGGTGTCCAATTAACAAATTTATAAGTTGATACCCTATGAGCACTATTTCTTACAGATTCTATGTTCAATAGTTCTTGTACCACGAACAAAGAACCCAAACCACTTGCCATCAATAAAGCAGTTTTTCCTGTCACATTTGCCCGATGAGCGCGATTTCTTACTCCTTCTATCATCAACAATATTTTTACAACCGAACGGTAATCACCCTGACAAGCACACAGTAATGGTGTATTACCAAACATATCTACAGCATGTGCATTTTGTGCTACAGCTTCTATTTTTAACAGTTCTTGCACGACAGACTCTTGGCCATGATCACTTGCAAAATGCAAAGGCGTTGTCTTTTTGGCATTTCCTTGGTGAGCATTATTTCTAACAGATTCTATATGGAGTAATTCTTGCACAACATCTAGACTACCTTTCAAACAAGCGGCTATTAATGGTGTAACATCATGCAAGCCAAACCGAGCCTTGTTACAAACCTGATTAACATTATCGAGTATAGCTTTATCTTGTAACATTGTTTGCACCACACACAGATCATTTCTCTGGCAAGCCAATACAAACTCATACAACTTATCTTCATTCACTCCACCATCTGCTGATGCTGCATGCATAGGTACAGTACTTATCCACAGAAAAAAGATACAGACTGTCGATATTTTCAACATTTTTATCTCCATATAGATTTCTGAAAAAATAAACCAAGCTGCATGTAAAAACTTTTTTATAACAATGTATTGAGCAAGATCAAATAGCAACAGTTCTTGTCAGAAATAAAAATTCAACCCGTAGTTTCAACACTTTGCATTCACACATTTTTATTGTACCATCTGCTCTACGTATCACCTGTTTTCATGCGAAAGACTAAAAAAAGTTTAAAATATAAGGTTTAAAATATGACGCATGCTTTTTTTACCAAATGGAACGCCATCAAAATCGTTACCGCAGTAACAACAATCATCAGCTTTATAATTTTTATGTATGTTCACCAAACATCACAACACATGACACTCAGCAATCGTAATTTTTTAATTATTGGACATCGTGGTGCTTGTGGTTATGAACCAGAAAATACATTACCGTCATTTCAACGCGCACTGGATTTAAACGTGGACATGATAGAACTAGACGTTTTTGTTTGTGCCACAGGCGAGCTTGTCGTCACTCATGATGATACTGTGTCTGTTACCACCGATGGCAATGGCAACGTAATTGATATGTCATTTGATGCATTGCGAAAATTAAAAGTAAAAGGCTCTGGACAAATTCCAACGCTGCAAGAAGTAATCGATTTAGTTAACCGAGCAGTACCTATTAATATCGAACTCAAAGGGCCAAACACGGCGCAACCCGTAGCTGAACTTATTAAAAAATACCTTGCCCAAGGTTGGAGCACACAAGATTTTATTGTTTCTTCTTTTGACCATGCACAAATTCTTGAACTGAAAAAACTATGCCCAAACATTACCGTTGGTCTTTTGTTTTGGCATACTATTCCATCTGACATTGCCCGCTACTGCGCACCATACCAAGCAAGCTTTGTTGGTTTTGATGTCAAAGCAGTCACGGCACAATTAGTACAAAAAGCCCACGATGCTGGATACTCTATGTACGTATGGACTGTGAATGACAAACCAACAGCAGATCACATGAGAGCATTTAAAATTGACGGCATTTTCACAAATTATCCGGACCGTGTCCGCCATAGCTTGTAAAGCGACTGGTGTAAATAAAATATGATGATATGTATCAAATCAATGTTTTCTTTAATGCTGCAGCTTGATCAATCCATGTCGCTACATTTTCTTTTGGTATAATTACTTTGAGTACAGATTTGTAATCTTGAATCCATATCTTATAAGGAATTTTTTCTGGATTTGATTTTTTCGTTCTACCACACCAAGGATAAAACGGAGTGATTTCAAACACTATGTCTCCATGTTCATTATTGTATAACCAACTATTATAATACGGTCGAATCTGTTTATGGCTATTGCTTTCAAAATGATACTTCAATGAGTCTTTTATATTGATTTTTTCTTGCCAATATTCATTCAATTGAAATCCTAAATCAATTCGAGGATCTTTAACCATTTCTCCTCGCAAAAGCTGCTGCATTCGTCCAAACTCTGCAATAAAATAACAAAAGGTTGAAATAAAATCATATCCAAACCGTATAGATATATTTTTTTCTTCATCAACATAATCAATATCGCAATAAACACATGCTACGCAGTCATCTTGCCCTATATCTTCATATGTTGCTTGTAAAAATTGCGTCCCAGAAATTTTTAATTTATGCTTTGTTTTCTTTGTTCTTAAAATAACAAAATCCTACAGCTAATAAGAGCGTGATCTCGGAAACATACTGTCCAAATATATTAAGTGGCGATGGCCAACTCGTATGAAAAATTGTGACAGGAATCGTATAACGCAAAATATTAGAAAGCATGTGCAATATCATAGCAACTTCTATGCGTTGCGTTTTATAAACAATAATGCCCAACATAAAACTAAAAGGGAAATGTCCATTTTGTAGCGTTGCGTAAAATCCGCCTTGATAATCAGCGTAAAATGCATGCATCAGAGTAAATGCTAACGATGATATGCTATTCCAACATAAAAATTCTAACCATTTCATGTTATATTTAACAAAAAAACTACGCGTTATAATTTCTTCAATAATGCTAGAAAACATAATTCCATACAGCAACGATTGCAACAACAATGATTCAAATATACGCACAACCAAAAAACAAGCTGCTATGACAACGAGCATTAAAAAATAACGCCACTGCGGTACCGCTACATAGTAACGATCTATGTACAGCTGATATTTTTTAGATGCATTATCTAAAGATGGGCCAAATAAAAATACCAACGCTGCTATAACTACAAAAATAAAAAGTGACGTAATTGACAACGTACCAAACCTAAACGAATAGTAGATAGCATATGTCTGGATAAGCCATGTTAAAGTACCCCATATCAAAGGTGCCAACACTACTAATAATTTCTGAAAAAACAATAACATCTTATCTTTCATAAATAACTCTATAATTGTTATGTTAACCAACTATTTCAATTCTACGGCATTATACAAAATATCTGAATGTTATATTATTTTTTTGTTTTACTCTGCTGATCACTTTTTGTAGCACTTTTAGATGCTTCAGCCTTTTTAGAAGACCCTATCCCGTTTTTTGCAGTGGTAGTATTTGCACTATAAACACAGCCTCCTTGAGGACAATATGCAGGACTTATACAGTGTTCACCAGGAGCACAATGAGTATCGGAAACTCCAAAAACTTCTTTTGCAACTGTATTTCGAACACGTTTACTTACGAAACCTACTAAAGAACCAGCGTTCACTCCTAATGCTTCTGCACTATCATTATAAGCTCGACCTCGACCCTCTGATACATGAAATAGTATTTGATGTATATTTGAACAATCTGCATCAGACAATGTAACAACTGTTGTCAAAATATCTTGTGCAACCTTAGGATGTTGAGTCATTGATGCTAAAATAGATGCTACCACCCCTGAATTGCGCGAATATAATAATTTCGCTGCATCGCGAGACGAAACTTTATTCACTAAATAATCTGCCGTCACTGCTGCATTCATACCATTCATTACGTTCTCTTGGTTTGGAGTTTGCCGTGCCATTTCTTTCCAAATGTATACCGCGTGATCAGGCATAGTAAGGGCAGGGGCTAAAATACGCGCAGCTACACAAAACATTGTCTCATTTAAGATAGCCGAAGCCTCTTCTAATCTCATTGCGTTAGGAGAAACAATTTGCGCTACAATACCAGGATGCATTTGACTCACTAAGCCCGCTGCTGGAAGTCTGTTCATCTTGGATAAAACTAACGCTGCCTGCCCTGGAGTAGTACGAGTAAGACTATCTGGTGTTGTCACTGAAGCAACAGCCATACCGCTCATATTAAGTACCATAACCATCAATACAACGTTGATATACTTTTTTTCCATAATAATTACCTATTAAAAAACTATTTCGATTCTACAATATTATAAAACATCTGAAAAACGACGATATACCGCTTTTAAAAAAGCCTCCTGTACATATGTTTTAACTGGTATATCACGGTGACTTTTAAGTAAAGCAAGTAATATTTTTTCATTACCCATCAAATAATTATCAAGAGCGTCAACTACTTTTTGGGGCACATCGCGAGAACAAAGTACATATGTGTCGCGCAATTCGTTTCTTCTTGCATACATATGACCTAAATATGGTTTTTGGCCTTTATCTAACCAAACTTCTATTTCTCCATCTCGCATGATTAATTGTACCGATTTAAACAAATCCACTTCTGGTTGCTGCAAAAGCTTATCAAGCTCAACACCTGATACCTCACATACATTAATTGCATACTGTAATTGCGTACAAGGACTTCCATCAAAAACAGAGCAAAACCCTGGCACTACACTAAGTAAACTATTTTCTTTTATATCTGAAGCGCACAAGCCAATAGTGCCTAAAAACCCAAAGCAGATGAAAAAAAATACTCTATTTTTTTGATATGACATAAAAATCTTTCTTGCTGAAAATATAATCAGATCAAACAAGTGTATCTAGTTTTACTGAGTAGATCAAATACTCATCGAACTTCAAACACCAATCCCTACATCCATTGCCTTTATAAGCAAATAAATCACAACATAACTAGACTTGTTAATCATTGCGTAAAACTCTGTTTTTGATAGAGTAAATATAGGGAAAATCTTATTCTATAGGCGTTTTATCGTCCTTCTGTTATAACCAAACTAAGAAAATATTATGAAAAAATCATTACTAACATCATTTGCCATTCTTCTTTCTGTAAGCACCGGATATGCAAATCATCGTAACATAGCTCAAAAAACTGCATGTTTTGTTATTCCAAGCATCATTGCAACTGCAATAGCTTCTCTTCCTGAAACAAAAACAAAAATAAAGCCTGACCAGGTAGTAATACAACCATTAGATCGTAGCAACCAAAATCAGATTGATCAGATTATTACACTGTGCAAAAAACATGAACGTATGCTTTTTGCACCCGATCAGACAACAGAAAAAATGGTAAAAGAACACCTTGCATACATGAAAAAACAAAAAAACACGTTCTGGCTCAAGGCTCACATTGATACTGTAACATTGACAAACAATGCTGATAAAATAATAGGTACAACATTTTTTTCTACGGCAAAAAATCAGCCTAAACATAGTTTAAAAGAGTACTTAGTAGTTAATAACATACAATCATTTATGCATGTTTTTCAACTTGTTGTTGAAAAAGATTTTCAGGGTCAAGGCTTAGGAACTCTTATGCTTCAAAATTTAATCAACCAAGCGGAACAAAATAAGCTCGATGCAGTAATTTTAGAAGTTTATAACGAAAATACATCTATGCGCACATTAATAACCAAACTAGGCTTTCAACCTATCTTTATTGATTTAGCGCCTACAAAATCCTTTTCAGATGGCACAACATCATATACAACCACATATTGCTTAAAAACTGCGTAAAATATATACAGTTTTTTGCATCAATAAATCACAAAACATACATATATTAATAATTACGCAAACGCTATTTTTGATACTATGAAAACAGAAAAAAAGTTTATTTTATAGGGGTTTCATGAAAAACTGTTTTAAATTTTATTTTAGTATATTGAGCATTGTCAACATGTCTCACACGATAATGGGCATGCATAAATTTTCAAAATATATCTACACAGGTGCTACAGCCACCTTAGCTCATAAAGTAGGACTACCTGTTACAACAGCGACACTAACAGCACCAACAACTTTAACCGCAAGAGTTATTCCAACATCATTAAAAGATGCAGTCACAGAAGTTGTCAGCAACACAACTATTGCTTCTGAAATTACACAAACAGCGGCTACAAAAATAAGACATCTTAGTTCATATCAAGAATACTGTCGTCTGGCTCAACATACCACTACTTGGCCTGTTTTCGATCCTGCATTTAATGCACTGAGCGCCAAAACTATTGTTACAGCAACCAGTGCAACGATGAATCCAACAATATATTTGGTAGCCCCTGCAGGATACGCAGCTATATGTGCACGTAGAAAATATTTAGAACGTAAACAACAAAAATTATTAACTGGCCCTGAGACTATATATCAACTTGCTTCAGAAGAAAACGAAGCTTTACAAATATCTTCCGGCGGAAATGGCAATAATGATCATAATGATTCATCAAACAGTACGCATGACCATGGCTCATCATCTTGGAATCGATTATTCTTAACCAAAACTATGCTCGGTCTTGCCACAACAACAGCTCTTAAAAAATTATTAACACAAGACTCTGTAGATCAAGTTGCGCTGGCAAAACAAGATGCTGAAGAAAAATTAGAAAAATTAATTGATTTTTTCATGAATCCTAACGAAGAAAATTTTGGCCCAGGTATGCAAAATTATAAATTTACTTCAAAAAGCAGAAATGAAATCTTTAGTTATAATTATAATCCTGAAGACAAAACAACGGGCAAATATTATAAAAACGCTACAGGTTATATAGGAAAACAATTTCCACATCCTAATGATCAAGAACTCCTTCTTGATGCAAAAGCCACTTTCCCATCGCGAGCAAAAACAGAACCTGAAAAACCTATCGAAGAAATTGAATTTAGATATACAGAGTCATTTCCAACATTTTTAAAACATACACCCCTAAAAATAAAAACTTTACCCCAAGAAACTGCTGACGCAATAGAAAAATATGTAATAACTATGCAACAGAATAGATGGACATATATTTTTGATACAACAAATCCAGATTTCATTGAGAATGCCGGATATGGAATTCCATCAGAAGATAACACTTGTTTTGAACTTACGGCAGGAAAATATGGCAATTTTTACTGCAATAGACCTTCCTGGAATCGTTATGGTCAACCATTTGTTCTGTGCGCTGCAAAAGAAATTTTTGAAAAATGGTCGCCTGTATATTCGAATACAATGTGTACATTAGTTCAAAAACCTTTACCAAAACAAGAACTATCTGATTTGGATCATTATGCATATTTGACACATTAAAGCATCGATAGAGATCTTCATGAAATACATAAAGGCTCGCAATTAAGCGAGCCTTTATCATTTATTTGTATCTTTTGTTAAGCATTATTCACGTGCAACAATTCATCAACCATTTTATTTAGGTCTTGTGCAATATCTGGAGCACAGATCAAATCACCTTGCGGCGTAAAAGCTTTCCATGATTGCGGGATTTTGATCGATGTTGCAACGGGTACCATTTCCAATCCTTGAGCCACTTGCTTTAATTGCGCAAGCACTGATGTTCCGCCCGACATTCCGCCACTGTAGCAAACAAAGCCAACTGGCTTATGATTCCACTCGACATACAAACAATCCAAAGCATTTTTCAATGCTGCAGGATAACCGGCATTGTATTCAGGGGAAATAATGATAAATTTTTGCGCAGATGCAATACAATCTGACCATTTTTTAAAAATAGGATCAGTGATTTCTTCTTTGCGTGATGCTGGAGACTGCCCGTCAGTATAAAAAGGTAAATGATAATCGTCAATAAAAATAATTTCAGAACTAATGTCAGATCGACGTTGTAGCAACTTTTGTATGGATTGCGCAATTAATTTTCCAGTGTTTGTACTGCGAGTACTACCCACAATAATCGATATTTTAGCAAGATTCATTTTTTTCAACTCTGTTTTTGCCATCAATGATATTGAACCAAAACCAATCATGCATAAAAACAAACTGAAAATATGTATAACTTTGAAGAATTTTGTTACATGATTCATAGATAAACTCCGAAATACAAGACATTCAAATCGATTGTTAAAATGTAACAGTTTTGCAAAAATTGTCATATAAAAATAGGATAGTTTACATAGTACGAATACTTATGTTTTTAAAGTATCAATCTTTAAGGCACTGTTTAAATACGCAACAAACTCCACACACCAAATGCTACAATGATTACTCCAGCTACCCAGTTAATCCACTGCAAAATAGTTTGTGACACATGCTTGCGAAATAAATTGACCGAAAAACACAATATCAACCACCACAATGCTGAACCTACAAATACTCCTGCTACAAACATAAGTCCTTGTGTGTAATTTGAAACATCAATTCTTAGTCCCGTAAATAATGCCATGAAATCTAAAATAGTTGCTGGATTAGTCAACGTTAGAAAAAATGTCACGATGTACGTTTTAAAAACTGTTTTTGCTGAAATTTGTGCTGCACACAATGTCGGCTTTGCAAAAAACTTCTTTATACCCAAGTAACATAAAAATAATCCACCCAGCAATGTCAGCACACTACGATACGCAAGCAAAACAGATGAAAGTGTGCGCATGCCAACTGCTACCAAGATGCCGTACATCATATCAGCTGTTGCTGCACCAAACCCTGAAGCAAGACCCAAAGCGATGCCCGATTGCAATGTATTTTGAATACACAACAACCCAATTGCTCCCACCGGTGCCGCAATGGAAAAACCTACTAAAATTCCTTGTACTAAAAATGCTAAATTCATACATATATCCTATTATTGCCATTTTCCAGTAGCGACATACCACTTTTGCCAAACAATATATCAACAAAATTTGCAAGAACATCTTCTATATTTTTTAGAACAACAACCATCGAAATGACATGTATGACAGCGTCTTTCATATTTAATGTAATAGTAAATAAAAAACGGTGGAAAATGCATACACCAAAACCAAAGGCAATATTTTATAAAATGCCACATAATTTTTTCCTTATATAAATTTTAAAACTATCACGACAAAACATGCCCTTAAAAACTAAACACACTTAGAACATGCGTGTATCTCTTTCTTTAATAATTCAAACCTTGGTAACTTATCTGTTGATATTTTATATCAAAATTATTTTAGGGACATATTATGTACAAACTTATATTCTATAGCGTATTACTTTTCTTTGCTGTACCAACCTATACTGCATCTGCATACATGGCACCGTCAACTGCCAAAACCAACATACAAAAACAATGTGGCATCTGTTTAGATGAAAAACCAAAAGTTGCATTTGTGGATTTAGAATGTGGTCATAATTACTGTTTTGATTGCTTACAATCCATGGTGGATATGGCACTTAAAGAAAAAAGTAGCCAAGATTTAAAATGTCCAAACCCTCGTTGTAAAAAAACATTTTCTCACAGAGATATCTTTAATATTACAAATTCAAAAAAAATAGTTGATGATATCGCTCAAATACAAATGTACGAACTTATGGCGACACTGCCTGATGCAAAACATTGCCCAACACCAAATTGTAATTATGTCTTTATCGGTGACGATTCAGGTCAACCTTTCAAAGTAACATGCCCTATTTGTCATCAAAAATATTGTTCAAAATGTTTAAAAGATCATGATCCTAAAATATCTTGCCAAGAAGCTGCTCAACTACAGCAGCAAGATACTGCAACGATAGAATATCTAAGAGCTAACAAAATCAAGCCTTGCCCTCAATGCGGTATCCATGTAGAAAAAATAGATGGCTGTGATTATGTAACTTGCAAGAAATGCACCCATGGATTTTGTATCAATTGTTATGGACAACACCACGTTAACAAATGCGCCGAACCCGAAGTTGATCCGTATGCACAAATGTTAACAGAAGCTCCTAAAGCGCAAGTACTCGTTCAACCGCAAGAACCAAAAAATATCGCTACTGTAAACCCTAATGGCGCTCTAAGAAGAAGACATAATTCGGTTATTATCCCCCCTGCGATTGTACAACAACCAAAACAAACAAACTTACCGCAACAACATCATGTACAACAAAACCAAGCACCCAAAACAACCGTCGCTGATCGTATGGCTATTGCTCAAGCATTACAAGTCCCAGCTCAGCCAGACACTTCAAACGATGCTTTACTAGCACAGATGCTTTATGAAGAATTAAACGAAACACTGTAAAATCCTGTAACGCCAAAAGTTCCAGCACCTCATGGTCGAATACAACGACCAAACACAAATGCTAGATATCAGTAAAGTAATTTCTAACAATAGATGCTTTTACAACAAAAAATATTCCGCAAATGTCTTCTTTAAAAAGTTCCCACTTCAGAACTTATGCCTAAGTGGCAAATAGATTAAACTACATTTAATCCAAAACATCGTCTACGACGTACAAGTAGATTCGATTATATTGAATCCAAAACCGTTTGATCTAGTTCTGAAAAAGGGGGACCATTTACAATGGTGCAGCGCCTCGTACGATCTTCGCAACTTTTTAGATGATAACTGCTTGATCTTGTCAATCAAGCAGTTATCATTAAATTCATAAAAAACTCTCGCCAAATTTTTTTTAAAATATTATGATTCACGCCATCTACGACTGCTATCAATACGCAAGGAATCATAATGCTAAAACTATCCATATTTAAAACAACATACAGCCTCTTACTTTTTATATGTTTTACTGTCTTTACTATTTGCCCATTACAGCGTGAGCATCCAGAAATTGTAACCTCATACTTACTTCAAATTTTAAATGAAAAAACAACTCAGGCTGAAGGGTTAGTTGGTAGTACGCTTGTCAAAATAGTGGATGGTTATGAAGCTATTGCAACATTACAAAACAATGATACTATCTGTGGGCATTCCGACGATAAAGCACAACGAGTAATCCTGAATCAATCAGTTCCAGTTTCATATGTTTTTGAAATACAACTTGAAACTACAACAATTGTTGCTGCGCCAAAGCAACAATTGTATGACACTTTATTGCAAACATGGGTTTATGCTCAAGATCTAACCAGGGATAATTGTATTGGTGATCAACAAGTTATTAGTTCTCGTAAATTACGCAAAATTACTACGGTATATCAACTTACAACAGAATACCATATTTTTACCATTGAAAACGATCAGATATTGGTTCACAATGCCAACATTGCATCTATGAGTAATTTATCGTTGATTTTTGGAGCATGTTCCTGTGCGCATCCAGTTGTAGCAGCCATTGGGCGAACTATTTCACTAGCAAAAATGGCTATGTCAATGTATGAAATGTATCAAGATGCTCAGTCTCATGCCCAAAATTTGCTGTCAGCAATGCAAGAAGAAGAGGTGGTGCAAGCAACGCGATCATATTATGAAATGCGTCGAAAAGATTTGTTGCATTTGCTTGAGCAATATCGAACACTCAAACAAGCAGTTATGGCTTTAGCTGGTCAATCTACAAACATTAATTTCTTATTTACTACCATTGCTACAACTCAAATTAATCAATCACTCTTACCGTCTCTACAATCAGAACTCACCTATAGCGCAACAGACAAACAAAAATTATTGCAACTTCGCCAGCAAGAGCTGGACAGTATTGAAACTGAAATTAACTCAATTCAAATTACTTTAATGCTTCACCTGCAAGACCAAGCAGATCGTCTTACAAATGCTCTTGCGCAACTTGATCCTGCTTACAACACTGTGCAACAAAATCTAAAAGTTCAAATTCCCTATCATAATCGAAATGCAGCTAACAATATTGCTACACAACACTATGCAAGTCTTTTAACCCTACTTGAAGCTGTAGAAAATGTAGAGCATAAATTACTGATTTTACAGCGACTCATTCAATATTATCAACATCCAAGCAATGCTCAAATGCTCAAACATAGTACCAATATTATAGCTCTTTGTGCTGAGCATCAACTCACCATCAACCAAACGAACAAATTTTTACCAAACCTTAAAAAATATGCTCAAGCGTCACAACAATCAGCGTATCAATCACTGACACAATCTGGACTACTTAGTCAACAAGCTATCATAGCTATTCAGCGCAATCTGCAAATACACCGCAACGAAACTGAGCATGGTCATAATGCTCATGCAAAGATAAAACAGGCACAAGTCATCCATGCAACACCACCAAATGACCCTGATCCAGAAGATGATATTGATGAAAAAACTTACGATGATACAAAAAATAAATTACCTGTAAATCAAAATTCATTAATTCATATTTTTAAACCAGAAGAAGGCATTTAACACTGACTGATGCAAATCAACAACGCTTACTTGAAGTATGCCGCAATAAAAAAAATTACGTAGGAACTACACACAAATATCTTCGTTGGTATGAACAAAAAGATGTTAATGGTGGTCAATATTGGGCATGCGTTTGGAGTAAGACTAAAGAAATTCGTAATGGTGGATTTAATACAAAAATGAGGCCATGGAACCAATATGCTGGATTTAGTGCAGCAACTCCTCCTCGTAATTAAAAGGATATTTTATGCAACAATATCATCTCAATTTACTACAAACATTTAATGCTATGAGAATTTTCTTGGATATATATTTTGAGCAACATGAATCAGCCGACATAGCAACTATTTTAGGTTCACTGCAATTATGCATGCCCTATAACAATAATCCTTTACAAGCACCAACGATAGATCGAGCAGCATGGCATGATTGGATAAATGCTGTAAAAAAAACACTCATAGCTGAAGGTGTCAACTTAACATCCCAAACAAGATTTAACACTCAGCAAGCATATACTTGCATGCTCAATTATTTAGAATTATTTTATAAAAAATATCATTTTGAAGATGTCGAAAGTCTCTTGATTCTAATTCATAAAATGCAACATACCCTTAATGACACTCTGTGGCAACAATGGCTACTGTCCATTAATCATGCTATTAATGATTCTTACCCTCTTGAGGTAAGTTTTTTACAAATTGATAAATAAGACCATGTACCAGTTATCTTTTCTGCAAACATATAATGCTATGAGGATATCGGAGCACTTCTTGGAGGACTACAGCTATGTACCGACATACCAACTGGGAAAATAATTTAATAACACGGGATGAAACTGCATGGAATAGCAGCAGATATTCAAAAAGAATTTCCAGGCTTAACAAGATTCTCAAGAGCAAATATTTTTAATATAAAATAGCCTCACAGCCTGTGAGACTATTAAGCGAACTCCCAACATTTAAGATTCCATGGGGCCACAATATCGTATTAATAAGCCAAAAATTCCTACTTCAGAACTTATGCCTAAGTGGCAAATAGATTAAACTATGTTTAATCCAAAACATCGTCTACGACGTGCAAGTAGATTCGATTATATTGAATCCAAAACCGTTTGATTTAGTTCTGAAAAAGGGGGATCGTTTACAGTGGTGCGCCCAGTAGGACTCGAACCTACAACCAACGGATTCGAAATCCGGTACTCTATCCATTGAGCTATGGGCGCAGTTATGACAATACAAGAACATGTATTGATGCTATCAATTATAACACAGATAGAAAGATTGAGAAGAGTAAAGGTCACATATTTTTCGTATGTGACCTTTCGTTAAAATCGATATGTTTTTAATACCAGCAAAGCGTTATTTTTTTACAGTCTGTTTCTTTTTTTGTTGTGCAGCTTCTTTTTTAGCTTTTTTGGTTTCATGTCGCTGAATCATTTCTTTCATGGTTTCAGTCACAGGATAGTTGTATTTTTGAGCTAAGGCTGGTTCAGCTTTGCATATTTTTTCTTTTGCTAAGGCAACTAAAATATTGTCAGTCGTTTCAAGGGTGACAATATCGTCACTTGAAAGAAGCGCTGCTTTTAGATCATCAAGTGTTTTAACCGGTTTACCGTTTACCATTTTAAGCACACTACCTGTAATGCGCAAACGTTCTTTATACGCAGGAGAATCAGGATGTACATGCGTTACGATAAGCGCAGGTTCATTATGATTTTTTTCATCTGCATATTTTGAAAGCATTGGAGCTGCACCGCCAAGTTGTGATAGATGATTCAACATTAATGGCATAACCACAAAACCACCAAATGTCTCGTACGGTAACTCTTCATATTCTGCATACACTAAGCGTACTGGTGCTAACTTTTTACGCTCAAACATACACTCCATATTTATTTTTTTGCCTTTACGATACACCACCAGCTTAACAGGACCACCTACTTCAAGGCGTGATATGTATTCTGCTGTACTGATTTTATCTTCACTCCACGGAACTGATAAATCACCATATAGATCAACATCAACACCGTTAATATTGTAAATCATATCACCTGGCTGTAGCTGTCCAAGAAGTGGGCTATCACACAACACTTCAACCACATAGGTACCACCTGGCATAGGATTGCCCAATGATTTTACCAAATCTTCAGTTGCCATTGCTTGATACACACCGATGTACGGCTTACGCACCAAACCACCAGCACGAAGATGTTTTAAAAATATTTTCAGATCATTAATACCGATTATGTAGTTCACGTTTTGAGCGTTTTGAATATAACAGGTATTGATACCAATCACTTCACCCAAACAGTTGAGCAATGGGCCACCTGAGCTTCCTGGGTTAATTGGCGCACTCATTTGAATCAAGCCAGACTCGCGACCACTAATCACACCGGTTGTACTTTTGAGTGATTGTTGACCAAGCGGGTATCCTAATGCCAACACTTCTTGAGATCGCACCACAGAATCAGAATCACCCAGCGGTAATTTAGGCATTTTACCCAGCATATTGATAATCGTTTGAATATCGTCAGGTCTGAATTTTACTAATGCAAAATCTTTTTCGGGCATGATCCCGATTAAATCTACTTCAAATTGATGCTTACCAAACGCTGGCATTTGCACCATAACCGATGTTGCCCCGGTGACTACGTGAGCATTCGTGACAATTTCACCTTCATCACTGATAATAAACCCAGATCCTGTACATGCACCCGTCTTAGGCACACGATATGGCTGCAAAACATTTTTTTCGATATTGGTCACATGCAATTGCACAACCGTATTTTGTAAACTTTTTTGTAATTTTGCCCACAGCTGTGATGAAATTGCTGTATTGCACGGATCTTCATTGCCATTTTTTGGTAAATTACCAGATATACTATTTTCAGAACTATGCCCAACATGCTCTTGCAATGTCTGCAACATTTGGCGCATTTGACTGTAATCAGACAATGCTACATATCCTACATAACCAAAAGCACATAACAATAGAAACGTTATTGCTCCACAAACGACATGTATTTTCTTCATATTTTTACCCTTTCTTTGGTGTCTTATTAACTCTGGCAATCAGTGTAACGATAATGAAAAAAATAACTAGCTTTTACAGCTCTGATACCTTGCGGCCTATCACTTTATAATTATAGAGTTTGAACTTCTTGTACGATTGGTTGCGAACTCACAGAAACGAGCCCGAGCATAACGCATTGTATTGTTAAAAAACTAACCATCATAACAATTGACGCATACCAACTTTGTCTATGTTTCCTCATAATAACCCACCCCACCTTATGACCAAAACCTCTATACCCTTACCTTAACAGAACGGGTTTTTTCATTGCAACATTATCAAGTGCAGAATTATATCGTAGGTGAGCTTTTATTTACAAATGGACGATCTACTGCTACATTTTGTATATAAGGTGTTTTTTATCAAATCAAAGGTCTAAAATAATGTCAAACTCACAGGTAAATCTTGAAAAAATAGTGTCACTGTGCAAACGTCGTGGTTTTGTTTTTCCATCTGCTGATATTTACGGTGGAATCAATGGTTTGTATGATTTTGGGCACCTTGGAACTTTGATGAAAGAAAACATTAAAAGTGCATGGAAAAAATCGATTCAATCTTCAAAGGGTGACACCTTTTTCCTCGATGGTTCACTCATTGGACCTCATGCTATGTGGGTTGCTTCTGGACACGTTGAAAATTTCCATGACCCGATGGTCGATTGTACCAACTGCAAAAAACGCTTTAGAACCGATGACGACAACATTAATTTAGAAAAACCATGCCCATCTTGCGGTATTAAGGCTTGGACTGATATTCGCGACTTTAACCTTATGTTTCAAACACAACTAGGCGCCGTACAAGATGACAGCGCAAAAGCGTACCTGCGACCAGAAACAGCTCAAACCATTTTTGTACAATTTAAAAATATTTGGTCAACCAGCCGAACCAAGTTACCCTTTGGTGTAGCGCAAATCGGTAAAGCATTTCGTAACGAAATCACTCCAAAACAATTTTTATTCCGCATGCGTGAATTTGAACAAATGGAGCTTGAATGGTTCTGCAAAGATGCAACCAGCATGGAAACATTTCAGTATTGGGTACAAAAACGCAAAGAATTTTATACCGCTATTGGTATAGACATGAACAAAATAAAATTATATGAGCACCCAAAAGAAAAACTGTCACACTATAGCAAATGCACAATTGACGTAGAATACGAATTCCCATTTGGATTTAAAGAACTTGAAGGTATCGCTCATCGTGGCAACTTTGACCTGTCTCAACACACCAAATTTTCAGGTAAAGATTTAGCTGTCTTTGACCAAGAAACAGGAACAAGCGAGATTCCAACCGTCGTTGAATCATCAGTTGGTGTTGAACGACTCTTTTTAACACTTCTGTTTGATGCGTATCATGAAGATGTTATGGACGGTGAAACTCGTGTGCTTTTAAAGTTGCATCCAACGATTGCACCAATCAAAGCTGCAGTACTTCCTTTGATGAAAAAAATATCAGAACCAGCCCAAAAGCTTTACCAACAACTTAAAGCTGATTATATCGCAATCGAATATGATGAAAGTGGATCAATTGGAAAAAGATATCGTCGACAAGACGAAATCGGTACTCCAATCTGTTTTACTACTGATTTTCAAACACTTGAAGATAATACGATAACCGTACGTCATCGTGACAGCGGTGCTCAAGAACGTATCCCTATGGATCAAGCGTCACTTTATCTTCAAAAAATCCTCAAGCAACAATCTTAAATGATCGTAAGCGTTTTTAAATTGACCAACGATAGATAAAAAAACTATGCTAGGGATATTGTATTTGTTTTTAAAAAAGGAACACTATGTTAGCCACTAAAGGAAAATATTTCCTTAAATATTATCCACAACATATGATTCTTTTATCATTGCTGACTGCAACATGTATTGGAACATTCATTTTAGCGTTGCCCGTATGCAGACAAACAAGCATGTCAATTATTGACCTGTTTTTTACGGCAACATCACTGACAACGGTGACCGGTTTTTTAACTGTGCCCATTGAACAGTTTACCTGCATAGGACACATGGTCATGCTCTGCCTCATGCAACTAGGCGGACTTGGGGTGATGACCTTAAGCCTTTGTTTTATGTACATGTTTAGCAATCTTGGAATTTACACACAAGTCATTGCAAGTGAAACATTATCGCTACGCAGCTTTAAAGATACCAAGCAAACATTGCTTTTTATTATCAAATTTACCGCAATATCTGAAGTTTTAGGGACACTGATTATTTTGCCAATCATGCTCCAACAATACACCTTTAAAAAAGCATTGTTTTATTCTTTATTTCATGCTGTTTCATCATTTTGTAATGCTGGTTTTTCCTTGTTTCCCGATCAATTTTCTGAGTTTAGTGACCACCCTGTTATCTTGTATACCACTATGATACTTTTAATTATTGGTGGACTGGGTTTTGTCACATGGCACGAACTCATACATAAATATGATAGCTCAATTGGCATGCGATCAATTAGCTGGCACACTAAACTAGTGCTACGCATGTATCTATCAACAAGTCTTATTTTTGCTGTTTTATTCTGGATCCTAGAACGTAATCACACACTTGCACACATGCCCTTCCTTCAAAAAATATCTGTTGTCCTTTTTAGTAGCGTGGCCATGAAAAGCACAGGATTTACCGTGATCGCATACACTACCGTACAACTAGCTACTCTTGTTTTAAGTATGATCACTATGTTTATCGGGTCAGCACCCCTATCAACAGGTAGTGGTATTAAAACAAGCGTATTTGCAATTTACTTAGCAGTTATTAAAGCAGCTATCCAAGGTAAACGTAATGCAATGTTATTTGAACGACATATTATCGATGACCAAGTATATAAAGCTATGGCTATTATCGCACTGAGTCTTTCATGGATCGTACTCATTACATTTTGTTTACTGATCACAGAACTACGTTGGGATTTTCTTGATATTTTATTTGGCACGATTTCAGCATTTACCAACAACGGTACGACCATTGCCCCTATCAACGATGTTACCACCCTGGGTAAATGTTTCATGATTATTTCTATGATCGTTGGACGAATTGGGGCACTTGCTATTATTTTAAGCATTCGACGCATTGGTGATTTACGTGATATTTCTTATCCAAAAGAACACGTTATTTTAGGTTAAATAAGGATTTATACTATGAAATTTTGTATTATTGGACTAGGCCGCTTTGGCAAACAACTTGCCAAAAGCCTTTCTGAACATAACGAAGAGGTCTTAGCCATCGATTCTGATGAACATGAAATAATTGGCGTACAAAACTACGTTACTCAAGCAATCTGCACCGAAATTATTGATACAGCATCACTTGAAGCTATTGGCATTGAAGAAATCGATGTCGTCATCATCGGTATCGGTGAAAATATAGCTCAATCTATTTTAATTGCTGCTATCATCAAAAAACGATTCAAACATGTTAAAGTGGTTGCTCGTGCAACATCACAAACTCAAAAAGAAATTTTAGATCTTTTAAAGGTTGACTTAGTGATACGCCCAGAAGAAGAATCTGCAATCACATTGGCTGATATGCTCAGCTCTCCATTTAATAGCCTTGCACGACTCAGCAAATCATTTTCAATATCTTTAGAACCTGTAGATCTTGAATTTGTAGGTAAAAAGGTCAAAGAAATCGATTTTTATACCACGTATAAAATCAATTGCATCGCCGTAAAACGAGACAAAGAATATATCTCGATCAATGAAAATTATACTCTGTTAGATTATGATGAATTAGTGTTATCTGGCAGAACAGAAGATTTAGCAACATTTTCTAAACGCAATAAATAAGTTACAAGAAACCAATTTTAAGCAGTGCCTCAAGAATTTTCTTTGAGCACTGCTTATTAATAAAAACAAGTTATTCTTTATAATATTTCATAATATCAGCTTCATATTCATCATCCTGAGGGCCACGCCAAAGATCAAGACTATAATCTGGCTGATGTGCTATATATTCTTCTCGCGCCTTTTGATATTTTAAATATTTTTCATGCTCATGCTGTATATATTCAATATCTTGCTCAGACAAATCATTCTTACATATAATTTCAATTTTATTTGAAGACTTTAAATCATCTAATATAAAAATCAAATATTTTGGCTTATCTGCTAAAATATGCGTCCATTGATGTTGTAAATTTTCCCAATGCTCTATAGCAATTTTTATTTTGGGAATCTCATCCCAACGCTTATCATAATATTGCCTATATGCATTATCATATACAATATGTTCTTCAATGGTTTCAAATTTTTTATACTCTTGTTTTTTAATTAAAAATGCACTCCAAATCCAAAGTTCTTGCAAATGTGTCATATATTCAAATTCAATTCCTTGATAAACTAACTCATCAGGCGTATATGTATTTTTAATATCTCCTTGCCAACGTGCCACAACTTGCAATACTTCTTTTACACTAGCCACACGATAATCATTAGTCCAAAATTGTTCTTCTACAATATACGTATCATGTTTATCACTAAAACTAAAAATTACTTTTTCCATAATTCATCTATTTTTTTACTGGCAAACCAGTCACTATTTCATCTATAATTTTATTATTATTGATTATACTATCCCAATAAATTTTTAATTCACATTCGTCCACAAATCCTCGCTTAGTCAACTTTCCATTATCACAAATAGATATTGCAGAATCATTACAATAGATATCCCACACAGCCTGTGCAATTTTCTCTTCTGTCCAATGACAAGGAAAAACAGTTTTTTCAATTAAACGATTAGTAAATATACTGTTCATTTTATAATGAATACTTCCACCAGATAGTAATTCTTTACCAATAATTTTTACCAATCCTATCTTTTCTAATGCTTCGCATACACCAAATAAATGTCCACCTGAGATATTTAAAATATATCCATCTAAATCTCTACTTTTTTTTAATCCTAGTTCAAAATTATATACATGATCTAACAAAAGCTTTACCTGCTTACCATCAATGATTCTTCTACCATATTGCTTATTAAGTGTGTTTAACGCAGAACTTTTTAAATGATTTTCTAATTGTTTCAAAACAACATTCATTTCTGATGCAAATTGCTTATCTACAAATGGTATAACTCCTTTATATTGTCCAAATTTATGTAATACTTGCTCAACTCGCGCCATAATCGGTGGCATGTTATATACAATATTTTGAGCTTCTGCTTCTATCAACGATGCAACACTAGCTTCTATTTCACCTGCCGATGTTGCCACACAAGGCAATTCTGTTGGAATTAAATATTCTTCAATGGCCTCGATGACACTCGATTCTTCTATAACATTGCATAAAGATGTTGCATATCGAGCATGTTTAACATGCTTATAAACAGATCCAATAAATCCTAAATATTTGTTAAACAAATATAAATTAGCGACATTTTTTACCGCACCGTAACACTTTTCATCTATACTCATATTGTTAAAAACATCTATACAAGCAGCACATTGTGCATCAAATGCTTCTAAGTCCTTACGCGCTGACAAAAACAAATCATGGTTCCAAGGACTTGCATACACTTTACCTACAAAACCTACAAATCGTACGAAGGGTGCCGCTACTATTTTCACTGTTTGAAACGGATGCGTTCCTATATAATATAATGCCTCTGCGTTTTCAACGGCCATTTGTCCTAATTCAATCGTTGCTTGCGCCAAACTATCTGATAAATCACTCAAGCATGCTGCCATAGCTATTTCATCATGCATGGTTGCTTCACGCGCTACCTCTGCAGCCATAATTACATCAGATCCAAGGTATAAGGACTTTAACCCATACTCAAAAACAGACTTTGCTACTTTCTTATAGCTCGATATCACCTCTGAAATTAATTGATGCTGCATCGTCGTACCATGCACATGGAACAATTCATTTGTAGCAACATTAATCGATTCTAAGTAACCCAAGGTTTGAGCGTCAACAGCATGCGACGCTTCATACTTTTGATATCCTTCTTGAGCCGTTTGAGCCAATGCTTGTGTTCTTTTTGCATAAAATGAAGATTCTTTTGCAAATAACAGCTCAATATCAACATACGGTTTTTGACGCTGGGTTAACGATTGCGCTTGCTGCTGCTGAAGCAAACGTTCTTGAGCATCTTTAATTTGCTGCTGACGCAATCGCTTTACTTTGCGATCACCTAAAAACTCTTTCAGCTTATTTTCATAATCTGTTTTTTCATTACCATAGTTCCAACATCTTTTATCTTTAAACTCATTCCACAACATTAAAATCTGTTCATCTGACAATGATTCTTGTGATGTTACTTTTTTCAAAAAATCAGCATAACTTAACGATAATAATTGTTGTTTATAGGCAAAACTCATAGCATATTTTGCTTGCGTTGCTTGCTCTTGCATACAGATTTTGTTTGATTTCTGCTGACATGCAATATCGATAAGCGATGGTTGTGATGAAACTGCTTTCGAGTCATGCGTACGACCTTGCATAGACCAGTATTCATGTTCTTCTGGCATCACAAAAGATGAACCGATATAGGGCGTTAAGATAGGTTTCCAATCAACATTTTCTGCTATCAAAACTATAGGTACAAAGAATGTAAAAAAAATTGAATGCTTCACGTTCAACATATCTCACTTTTTGTAAAACTCTCGATCACCAAATAGACATACCATGATCAATAAGAAAAGTAGAACATTCTAAAGTATAATATGTATTGAAATAGACTGAACGAGCACATTTTAGACATGAAAAAAGGGTGGGCATTTAAAATGCCCACCCTTTTAAAATTCTCAAAAAATATTAGATTGATTCAAATCTAATAACTGTCATTTGTTGACGGTGTCCTTTTTTAACACGACTTTTCTTACGACGTTTGAAACGGAAAACAATGATCTTAGGACCTTTCATTTGTTTTACGATAGATGCTTTTACAACACTACCAACAAATGGAGTACCTACTTTGATTGTTTCGTTATCTTTTTTAAGTAAAACTTCTGTGAATTCTACTGAAGTACCAGCTTCGCCGTCGATCTTTTCAACAGCTACTGTTTTACCTTCGATTGCCTGATACTGATGCGCACCAATCTGCACAATCGCGTACTTCTGAAATGAGTCTTGTCGTTCCATGAATATAAACCTTTTGATTGCTAAAATCCAAGCTATAGACCCATTTTACCATAGATTAGCCACCCTGTAAAGCAAAGTCTCTGAGTAAAACAAAGCGATTTGAGGCTTACAAGCCACGTAAAACTCTATCTAAACTTCTCCTACTGCGCGTTCCACAGCATATTCCAACTTAAAAAGTACCGCTTAGGAAAAACATTACAAAATCATTGCTATTTGCCTTTTTAAGCTGCTATTCTTAAAGTAAAGATTTAATAAAAAGGGGGATTACATGAAAATAATAAAATATGGCCTATTGGCCTTCCTAGTCGTCATGATGTGTAAAAAAACACATACTCAAACTGTTCCATTTACCGCTACATTACCACAAAAAAAAGCTGTCATGGGCAACTATGACAAAGCCAATCAAACAGCTTCTATAAGCTTTGACAATGTCATAGAAGTATCAAATGCAACCTATCATCCAGAACTTTCAAGTGGCAAATATGTAGCATTTGGAACCACGAGCAACCCTTCATATAATCCAAAAACTAAAGGATTAATGGGTGCCCAAGATAAAAATATAACACTTTATGGCATACCTTCAGGCGTGACAAGTAGCTCGCCAAAAGGACTCAAAAGATATGATCCAAAAGGCCGCATGGCTATTTTAAACAATGGTGATGAATATGTCGGTGTCGTTGAATACAGTCAAGCTGTTACCCCACCTAATATAACAAACAGGGCTCTTGTTCCGTTTGCGACTATACCAAACTATTTGTTTGAACCTACGCAAAAACCACTTGCGGGCGGTCAAATGAAAAACACAACATTATACGGTATACCCGTGACTGGTGATAAAATTGAAGTTAAGCAGCCCACAACAGATCCTGTAACAATCGGTTACTATTGGCAGAACGATGGAATTATACAGCTTTTTAATGGTGGAACATACGTACTCGTACAAACAATTGCAGCCAAAAACTATACTAAAAAAGCTGAAGTTGATCTAACGACCTTATTCAACACCCAAGAAAACCAAAACATATTAAAAAAGTTTAGTGTTAACATTCCAATAACCGGTATAACAGGCTATGTAACAACCTCATCAATAGGTACCGTTACAATAAAACATAAAAAATTTGAAACATATGGTTTTATGCTTAATAACCCAAGACCAACACCTATGTATAGATTTGGAGCTCATGATGTAGGAGCGCGCACGCGATATCAAGATGTAGGACCGCGACACATGCCATCGCCACATATCATGAAAGAATCAGTTATGCCACAACAAGAAAAACCTTTAAATGATCTTTTAATGACGAGTCCAATAAATCAATAAAATAACAAAGATATAAGGGAAAATTATGAATAGCAAAAATTACGTTTTAATATTTCTGGTCGGCATTATCAATATAGCCAATTATACATACACAAAAAACACAGCATTAACATCTACAGAAAATTCATCAAATAAACCTCTTTTACTAGAGTGGCACAAAACCGCAACAGATGAATATGCCGAACCCCACAAGGATATCAAAACTGTATATTCAGAACCTAACGATACATTTAAAGATGATTTTTCATTTTTAAGCGATGATGCAATAGGTTACGAAGATGATGGATCAGATAATGAATTTGATTATTACTACGAAAACGATCAAGCAAAAATAGCTCAAGCTAATGATCAAACATACATCAATGTAGTCACACAAAAAAATAGCACAACAACACCGCCTAATACCATCATTAAAAATCTTGAAATCATTGGTTATCTACCAAATGATGTTGATACAACCTCAGAAAATAAACATCTTTATGGACAACCTTCAGAGCAATCAACAGTATGGGGTTTACCAGTATGCCAACACCAAATGTTCATTTATAACCAAAAAAACCAATTTGTTGGTATATTCTGGCCACATCAAAACTTATTCGTTACATTAAATGATGGCAACGCATTCCTTATTACCAAGGTCAGAGATGAAGAAACCCAAGAAATTTCTTGGGGCATTGCAACAGATCCTGAAATTAAGAATACAATAAAGTATTTTAAGGATTTTGGTTTGGATCCGCGTGATTCTTATAAAGCCAAGTTGTTAGTAAGAACTAATGAAAATGAAACATTATTCGGCTTACAGTTACCAACCATATCATAACAAACAAATTATAGATCTTTAGGAAAAAGAGGGAGTTTCTAACAAGAAACTCCCTCTTTGATTGTATACTATTTTTTCATTATGGAATTAATCGAATAGGCCCTTTACCTAACGCTTTCCAATGCGCAAGAGCTTCTCGAGCAGTTTTTGGGCTAGATCCTAACAAAACTTCAGCAGGTACCGGTGCACCAAACTGCAATACAATAGGATCAGCCTGTGACTCGCTATAATTATTCGAATTAGAGCCCAACAAGGCGACTGTCTGTGCTGCTGGGACAGCCCAAGAAGCAGCCCATAAACCATATGATAACCTTCTTAAGAAATCACGTTTATTATCTGGAATCAATGCTGGATATGACCGTCTTAAAGCGGACAACCATACTGATTCAGTTTTTGGTCGATCAGAAACTGATACATCAATCACAGCTCCTTCTGGTTGCGGTAATGCTGGTTGCGGCAATGGTGGTAAAACGGTAACCAACGATGGATCTAGAGCACTCGCACTACGACGAGAAAAATATGATGTAATTCTTTGTAATGCCATATTTAAATTTAAATGAGAATACAAAGAAGCTCTCGGTACCAATGCACTTGCTGATTGCTGAGGCGTCGAAGGCTGAGCAGCCGCTGGACTCGATGGTTGCTTTGGTCCACCTTGTGGCGACCCAGATGCTGGTGATCCTTTTGGAGCTGGCGGTGTCTTAGGATATATATATTTTAGATACCTTTTTAAAACCCCGGCCCCAAAACCAGATGAGTTTTCACTTGTTGATTCTTCTTGCTCTGACGCGTCATCACCTTCAACTTCTTCTTCTATTTCTTCGATTCTGTTTTTAGAAGGTTCTTCTTTTGCACCGCTGTTACCTGCAGTTTGCGTAGCTTGAGGCTGATTCCACCAATTATATAGATAACCAAGCAAAGGTCCCAATCCCAAAGCGGTAGCTACCTTTGGCCAAAAATATTTGGTAGGTGGCTGAATTGGCTGAACAACTGGTAATGGTGCTGGTTGAGCAACATTTTTAGGCAAAGCCTTTGGTTGTACATTTGTAGGTTTAACATAAGGACCCATACCACCTTTTGAATGTTGCGTAGCCGCTCCACCCTGTCGCGTATTCGGATAAACATAACTTGAACTTTGAGCTTTTGACGCAGGAACATTATATGAGAAAGGTGTACGCGCTGAACTATCGGATTGAACATTGCTTGAACCTGTGCCACGTCCTGAACTTTGCGGTTGACGATATGACGCTGCACCATATCCTGGATCATAATACGGCGATTGATTTTGATCGTCATAAGACTGTGGTTGATCATATCCTAATTCTGATGGTGCATTACCATAACCAGCATCCGATCTACCAAAACCAAAATACTCTCCGGATGATCCACCTACATTTTTTTGTTCTGATGGCACTTGTTCGATTGTACTTTCATACTGCACAGGAACGCGAACATCATAATCAGGCGACACCATCTGCACATACTCAACTGGAATTTGTTCGTCATACTCTGATGGTTGATACTGCTCTTCTATCATCTGAGCTCGGGTGAGCTTATCTTGAAATTCAACATGACGCTGCGTCTGCTGCGGTGATTCTTTTTGGACATAATGAACCGTCACAGGAACCAATAATAAAAAAGAAAAAACTAATAAATATTTTACCCAATGTATCATACATCATCCCCCTTGAAAAAATAAGCGCTATCATAACGTTTATACAACATGCTTATTTTTTTAAACAAGAGTCAGATCACAAAAACAACACAACGCAAACAGTAGATACAATAGCGCGTTTCAAGAATTACCCAATCTAGGTTTTCACCAAATCATGCAGTTCCCACAAAACATCCATTGCCATTTTTGGAGTCACATGTTCCATACGGAGCAACTTAATTTTATCAAGAACCAATTTTGACTTAGGATCAATCGTAGCAGGTTCGACCATAGATCGACCAGCATCAACATCACTGCGTTGAACTGCTTTCAATTTTACCGCATCTTGATCCAAGCTTTTAAGGAGCTCAGATGCTCTTTGAATAACCGGCAAGGGTATGTGAGCTAATTTAGCAACTTCGATACCAAAGCTACCGTCTGCTTTTCCAGCAACCATTTTATGCAGAAAAATAATACCTTGCGGTGTCTGCACACTATCAGCATAAAAACTAGCAACACTGGAAAAATGATTCTGCAAATCAGTCAGTTCATGGTAATGGGTTGCAAATAAGCATCGAGCCTTTACGTGCTGAACCAAATATTCAATGATTGCTTGCGCCAAAGCAAGCCCATCATACGTACTAGTACCACGACCAACTTCATCTAAAATAACTAAACTTTTATACGTTGCTTGCTGTAAAATTTGTGACGTTTCTTCCATTTCAACCAAAAAGGTACTTTTACCTTGCGCTAAAAAATCACCTGCCCCAATACGTGTAAAAATTCTATCAAGCATCGGCAAGCGCGCAGTACTTGCAGGAACAAACGAACCCGTTTGAGCGAGCAAACAAATTAAAGCTACTTGTCGCAAATAGGTCGATTTACCACCCATGTTCGGACCTGTTATAATCCACAGCGATTGTTGATCTGTTAAATCAGTATTATTAGGAACAAATTTTTCTTGAAGCGATGCTGCTACAATCGGATGCTTACCATCACGAATCACAATATCACAACCATCATGAAATTCTGGCTGCGCCCAACCATACTCATACGCCACACGACCAAAGCCAACCAAACCATCTATCGTTGCAAGCGTCTGACCCACAATGCGCAAATCATGAAGATAATGTTTTACTTTAACTTTCACCTGTTCAAAAATCTCTTTTTCCAAAGCTGTGTACTGTTGCTGGGCATGCGTAATTTCAATCTGAAGTGCTTGTAAATGCTTAGTCGTAAATCGTTTTCGATTGACCAGCATTTGCATTTCAACATAATCTTGCGGAACTGAATCTAAATTTGTTTTTGTAATTTCAATAAAGTATCCCTGCAAATTGTTGTGTCTAATTTTTAAAGAACCAATTCCTGTACGAGTAATTTCTTGCTGCTCAAGTTCCAAAATTTTATGGCTGCCATTTTGTACTAAATCACGCATACGATCAAGTGATTGATCGTAGCCAACCTTAATCAAATTTTGACTCAATGGATCATCTTCACATGCTTGCGATAATAGTTCAGATAATTTTGTAAAATCAGGAATCGATTGAGCAAAGCAGATCAACTCGTCATTGCTTGATGACCACAAAAGCTCCTGTAATACAGGTAACAATTTCGTCATGCGACCCAAAGCAACATAATCATGAAGCACCGACCTATCAAGAGCCATGCGCCCTACAACTCTTTGCATATCACCATATTTTTCTAAATGCTCAACTAATTGTTGAAGAATATGTTTATTGGATTTTAAAAAACCAACAACTTTTTGACGGTGTTCTATCATGCTGCGATCAACGAGCGGTGTTAACAACCATCGTTTAATCATACGAGAACCCATAGGCGTCACAGCCTTATCCATCAAAGAAAGAAGCGTATGTTGCCGACTACCATCAAAGCTGTTTTTCACCAAATCTAAATTTTTCTGAGTAGCGCTATCAAGCATCAAAAATGATTCTGGTTCATAAAACACAATCGACTTAACATGCTCTAAAGCTTTTTGCTGCGTTTTTTGAACATATTTTTTCCACATAATTGTTGCATACAATAACGCTGTGTGTTGCTGCAACGTAGCAAACGAT
>JAGOTL010000026.1 GCA_018061805.1 Candidatus Babeliales bacterium | reverse complement strand
GGCTGGTGGGGATGCGGGATTGCTCAATCACAACAAAAATTCTTTTATCTTCCTATGCAACATACTGATTTTATATTTGCTATCATGGCAGAAGAGATAGGATTTATCGGATCACTCTTTTTTATAATTCTATGCATTCTCTTTTTATGGTATGGATTTCATCTATCATGGAATATCAATAATAGTTTTGCCATGTATCTTATCCAAGGAATTACCACGCTTATTTCACTGCAATTTATTATTAACTTGCTCGTTTCTACAGGACTTGCACCAACCAAAGGAATTGGCTTACCATTCATTAGCTATGGAAACACGGCGCTCGTTTGTAATTTATTCATGATAGGACTTATAGTAAATGCAGTGCAATCAGAAACATAAAAATTAAATATGTCGCTGATACCATACATTAAAATAGTACAATGGCATCATTTCTAAAAAATCAACTCTGGATCTATGTGAATACTGCGTTCTATTACGACGATATGATTCGTAAGACTCAAGATTATTTAAAACAAAACGTACGCTAAGATCATGTATTCCAAAGAACTCAAGCTGAGCAACTTGCAGTAAAAAATCTTTACATGAACAAGGTAAAGCATCCATACGATCTAGAAAATACGCAACCATAACATTTTTAGCTGAGGTTGTTAACGGTAAAAAACCTCTATTGCAAGATCTTAATTTTGCTTCGAAATATGCAGGTTCTACAGCGAATCGAGGATTTTGTCGTATTTCAGCTACTTTTTTAACATATGCATCGTAATCAATTCGCAATGCACAATCTAAAGTGCTACCAAATCCCCTCAAAAAAACTTCTGGTTGCAAAGAACATGCAATCGGCACTTGTGTTTGTACAGGTGAAACAAGACTATAAAACAATAAGTTGTCATCATTATTATCTGGTATCTGACTAACTAAACTATCTGCTGGTTCAAAACTCGGCATCTCTTCATCTGAATCGTTATCTAACATACCTTGAGAGACATTTTCATGGGTACCTGCAGACCGAGAATTTGCAAACCCTTCATCATCATAATCATAATAAATCGAACATGGTTGACGTGCCGCAGCTTGAATATCTGAAAGAATCGAAAGTTCAAAAAAACAAATCAATGAAATAAGGATATATTTTTCCATACTACCTCATCAAGTTATGCACCTGTTATTGCTAACATTACAAACCTACTTGATAAGGTAGTATATATTCAAGTTTTAATGACAAAATAATATTTCTTATAGAAAAGAAACAGCCTGCCTATTTTTGCTTCCAATGTTGCGCAATATCAATTAAAAGGCGCACAGAAGAACCTGTTGCTCCTTTACCATAATAACTAATATTTGGCACATTAAACGCTGTACTTGCAATATCCAAATGTACCCATGCAACTTCATCTGTAAAATGACGTAAAAACCATGCTGCTGTAATTGTTCCTGCTGCAATCGATGGATTACCTACGTTTTGCATATCTGCAATTGGTGATTTAATAGCTTCTTTAAAATCAGGCGTAAACGGTAAACGCCACACAGCATCACCTGAACGTACACCAGCTTCTTGTACTTTTTGTGCTAACTCATCATTATCACTTAAAAGTGCAGAAAAGAATGGTCCTACGGCATAAATACAAGCACCTGTCAAAGTTGCAACGTCAATAACCGCATCAAGCTTATAATGTTTCACCGCGTACGATAATGCATCAGCAAGAATCAATCGTCCTTCAGCATCAGTATTACGTATTTCTGCGGTTTTACCATTGTAAAAAGTTACAATGTCGCCAGGCTTTTGAGCAGAACAACCTACTAAATTTTCAGTGATTGGTGTAATACCGACAACGTTAACATCCGGCTGTAACTCTGCCAACGCAACAAGCGTATTAATAACACTTGCAGCACCTGCCATATCTTCTTTCATATCTTCCATTGAATTTGCAGGCTTAATGCTCAAACCACCTGAATCAAAGGTAATACCCTTACCTACAAAAGCGATCGTTGGTGCTTTTGGCTTTTTAGTATGATATTCCAAAACAACAAGTTGAGCATCTTGCGCTGACCCTGCTGATACTCCAGCAAGACCATTCATGCCCATTTTTTTGATTTCTGACTCACCAAAAACAGTACATTTCAAACCTGCTTCTTTTGCTAACTTTTGCGCATGCCCTGCAAGTACAGTCGGTGTCAATTGGCTTGGCGGCATATCTGTCCATTCACGTGCGCGATTAACAGAAGAACCAATGACCACACCTTGCGCGTGACCTTGTTGTGCTTCTGCGTGATCAGCTTGATCAAGCATGAGATATACATGACATACTTTTTCACGATCTTTCTTGCTAATTGAAGTAATAAATGTATCAAATTTATAACTTGCGATAAAAACAATGGTAGTAACCTGCTGTACAAAGTAATTAAGCTTACATCCATAATCAGCATGCTCAGGTAACATTAATGCAACCGATTCGAATTTTTTCTGACCTACCCATTTGATTGCAGCACCAACTGCTCGTCGCAAGGTTTCTAAATCAAAATGTTTTTTTACCGTTGCACCAATACCGACAAAGCACAGATGCTTAATATCTTTTTTTGAGTCTGCCATAGCAATTGTAGCTATAGAACCAGCAGCACCAGTAAATTGCGCATCTTTTAAAAACGCAACAACATCAAGGTCAAGTTGTTTTACTTCTGCAGGAAAATCTTTAATGGTATATTTTTCTGGCACAAAAAAAACAATACTTTTAGTTGCTTGATCAAACAACTTTTTACACGACAATGTTGTTTTTATATTCATATGAATCCTTTTACGTATCTATAAGTTGGGACAACATCCTCTACAGATCAATAGTAACAAAAAAAGGCCCGCACGTGCAGGCCTTTTTTTATTTGATAACAAATAACGTTAATTATGCTGTAACAGATTTCACTGTAGACTGATCTGTTGGTACACGTTTTTTAGCCGTTACTTTTAATGTTTTTTTTGTTGGTTCTGGTGCAACGGTTGTTGGAGCAGAACTCGCTGGTGTAGATTGAGTTACTGGTTTCGATGTTGTTTTTGATGCCGTGATTTTTTTCGATACCTTTGCTGGAGCTATGCTCTCAGGAACTGATTGTTCAGCTTCTGCATCAATCTCTGCTGCTTGCAATTTGAGCTGAGAAATTGAACGATATACCAACACGCGCTGACCAGCTTTAGCACCTTTTGGTTTTGCTACAGTTGACACTGATTCATCTACAACTTGAACACACACTTTTGCTTGATCAAGTACTGTAAGCAAATCATCAAGTGTCAATGAATACCCAAGCGATATTCCCGTTGCAGCATCAAACAATGCTCCAGTCTGTAGATCAACGTATGCATCTTGCGCAACATAATCAAATGACAATTTATCTAAGCTCACATTTGCAGAACTACCCGCAATTGCCATCAAGAATCGAGGATTAGTTTCTGATGTTTTTAATACTGACTGCAATGCATTTGCAAAAGCTGTAAACTCTGCTGGTTGCTGACTTTCTTGCGGACTGTTTTTAACACTATCAACAGTTACTACAGTTAATGGTCTTATTTTACCAGTTTGAGATGGTAAATCAGCAACAAACGCATTGTGCGTTGTCATATCAGGCACTTGCAATGTTATAACTTTATCTGCAACTGTTTTACGCACTGATTTTAATGGACCAACAGCCAATCCTTCTGGAATAGCTATCGTATCACCTTTAAATATAGTTGCTCGGTACATTGCTTGTTGATCAGCATCAAGTACCTGCGGAACAATTGCATACATATATTGTGATGCACCATCAACCACAGCTATATACGGAGCATTTGTATTTGGATCAACCAAATTAACTTTCACAACAATATTTGGCTGTGTCGCATCAAGCAATGGCTTAAACGTATAATCATTTTTTTCTTTAGATACAAAAGCATACATAGTATCATGGTACAACACATGGGTAATATCTTTATTACCGCGTAACACAATACTTAAGTTTTGATATGAACTATCAGGAATTGTTGTAAGCAATGCACCTTGAGCATCAATTGGCGCAAGTATTGCTGCGTACCATGAATATTTTGCATTTACTTTATACACTTGTTGGTCAATGGTATACGTTGTTCCAGCTTTATTTGTTTCTACAGTGTATGTTTCAGGATTATCAACCGACATACTTGTCCATGTCATTGTTGTACCATCTTCATCGCTGCTTGCATAATCAGAACCATCACTCATCAGACCCTGTGTTTTACCATCAACGTTATACAGTAAAACTAAATCATCCGCAGGCTGTAAATTACCAGTCTTTTTAGTACCAATAGCTACACGTTGCGGACTAAACATGGTTCTACCAAATTCATCATATAAATGACCACCATCAATCGACACAAATCGCGACTTACGTGTATCATATACATAATACGTACCCATCATTTTACTAAAGTATAGATTATACCCAGATTGAGCGAGTAATGTTTTTCCGCCAGGAAATGATGAATCCATAGATGAAATAAGAGTTTGACCACTTATATTTTTTGCAGCAACATCATAATCGTTATCTGTCATTAATAATGATGGTTGCAACGCTGGCACACCAAGTGTTTGGTTGCCCTGCTCATCAACCACAACCCCATACTCATTGCGTACTGCTTGAAGATGATATGGTAAATACATAGAAACATATGAACCATCTGCACGATACACTGAACCATCTTTTAAGAAAAGATACAGCAGCGAATTTGGATTATTTAAATTTGTCGCGTCAGGCGAAACATGTATATAATTACCAGATACCTTATCATACTGTAAAGCACTATATGGAGTTGGCAAATTTGTATTTTGTGCTTGTAAACGTTTAATGATAGTAGCTATCTCAGATTTCAGCGCAGCACCTTGTTGCTCAATTGCTTTACTGCCCATCGCTTGTAACGTATTTTCTAAATTTTGCTGAGCCTTAGTATTTTGCTGCAATGCTGTTTGATATGCTGATGTTAATCGAGATAAACTTGATTGTATCCAAGCTCCCCAACCAACACTCCATTGCGCAATCATAGATTTTAAGGTTGCACTTGGCATCGCAACAACAATAACACCATTTTGATCATACAATACACCTGTTGTTAAACTTAATAAAAACTGAGTCTGTGAAGCATCATAAGAAACTGGCACATAACTACCTGAACTATTTTTTTCAAGAATAAGATACATGTCGCGTGGTTGATATGGTTTTTTCAAAGCACTGATTGCATCAAAATAAACATACACACCACTACTCAAATCACCTTGGCGCGCAACCACCGCCATAGAACCAAACGAGAATGGCCCTTTAATCATATCCTGCTCAACATCATATTGAGTCACCAAGCTATCATAGTTTTTTCTAAACTCAGCTGGTAAAGCTTGAAACATCGATGTTATTTTATCAAAAATCACAATGGCTGAACTGCTATCGTCTGCAACAGTTCCAACATTAATACGCTGAGCGAGTCCATTAGTATCTAAAATAGGATTTCCTTGCATGTCAAATAACATACCTGTTACTAAACTTACAAGCACTGAATCTGATTTTGCATTCAACACATTGATTGGTTTTACATTATCAAGCGAAGGTTTTTGTGTGTCTACACAAACAAAATAATCTTGTACCTGACTCGCTAATCCAATAGTTCCTGTAAATGGTACCGATGGACTTGGCGTTACTTGATAAATATATGCACCTGATCTTTGTGCATATCCATCGCCAATTGAATCTGCAAGCGCACATGTCATGGTATTTGGAACCATCCCTATAGTAACCGCGCTGCCCATACTTGCCAACCATTTTTTACGCTGACTCGTAATATAGTTCTTAATATCTTGCGGAATCGTAATAGTCGTAGCACTGCTTGCATTTGAACTACTGTACAACCATTCTAAGAACACGTAATCTTTGATATCATCTTGATTAATCGTTTCTTGTTTTGTCCCTGCATCTTCAAGCGCACTATTACTAAAATCAACCGCTTTCCAACTATTATCACTTTGCAATTGATACACAATATCAGTCACCAAGCTTAGCAAATATTCGCCGCTTACAGCAGAAGCATTTGATAGTTGTATTGGCGAAATTTGCGCAACAGGATTTGTAGCACCTACCTGATAACCAGTCACCGCAACAAACAGATCTGCAACACCTGATTTATAACAAGGCAACCCAATATAAGGAACTTGTGTACCACCAGCAGGTTGAGTAATGGTATATTGTTGATCTGGAGCTAACGTGCAATTCGCATATTCCATCGGTCTATTGTTATAACGATCTAATAATGCTGCACTATGAATTTGAAACTGTCTAAAGATACGTGGAAATTGTGATGAAATACCTGCTGATTGTTGTGTGCCATTTAAGAATGTTGGAATAATTCCTGTTGCCTGACCTGGAACAGCTGTTACGCTACCAAGCGATGGATCAAAGTAAGCTTTTCCTGCAAAATCATACATGACTGGCTGTACAGAACCTGTTGAAGGATCTTGTTGTGCAAAACCAGGTAAGTTATATGAAAGTAAACTTGCCCAATATTTTACTGCAGGATTTTTTTTCATGCTCACTTTTTTATACAACGTTGTATTTCCAACCTTAACATCTTCGATCACTGGCTGCATAAGTGGAACAACATTTAATGTTCCGCCATCCACTTCACCCAAGAAAACGATGTAATCAACAAGCGGTCCCTGTACTGAAAGTTGATTTAATCGTGATGATTTAATCGCTTGCACAAATGGCGTTTGCGTGCTCAAATAGATCCAACAACCTTGTGCTATCCAAAGATCTTGCGAATCTGCAAATTCCATACCATTGTATGCCGCTATACCAGTTACAGCTTGAGTAGAACCTACCTGCTCAATACCCGTCACACCTGTTGTAGTTGGATCAAAGTTAGGAAACATAGCAGATGTTATAATACTGCTATATGTATCATTCGTACCCCAACCAAAGATCGGTGCTACACTACCAAGTGTATCTAATGCAAATGTCATACCACCAGCTAAAGCCTGTAGCCCTTGCGTAACAACACACGCACAATCAGAACTCACTTTGCCTGACTCGCTAACACAACCACTGTCAAACATCTTTTCAATCAACGGGCTTAACTGAGTACCCATAGTACCTGATGAAAAATCAGAATACTGTGTGTACACATCTACAGAGCCACTGCTAATCTGCTTTGATAAAATTGATGGTAAAATTTGACGAACTGATTGCAAACCTTGATTGACAGGAGCTGAATTTGGAATCTGCAAAGTACCCCAGTTCGCTTCTGTTATTAATGGAACACCTTTAGCTACATCAATACCCGTTGCATCCACAATGTTACCGACAGCATTAAATACGCCGCCATTGTTAAGCGTAATCATTTCACCGGTAAACTGACTGTTTTCTATCGATATGCTACCCGTTGACACATATGCACCAGGACCACCATATACAACCGCAAGATTGCTATGTGGTATAAACGCACCTTCATCCATGTGATAACGATTTATCGTCGTGTTGCCCGTTGTACCAAATGTGAACAGCAATGATGACAAATTATGAATCGACGACGCTACAGAATTTGAGGTTGATGGACCGGAAATCGATGGTTGTCCTGTCGATGTAGTTGGATACAATTTTTGTATCGATGATGTAATAGTATCACCTACATTTTTGACAGGTATTTGCACATACACCGGAAATGATTCTGATGGTGATGCAAGATTAATACACGAATCAGGAATCTGCCATACCATACCTGATGAACCAGCTGGAAACTGTTTTGGATTTAATTTGGTTGCTGTAAGAGCTGCTTTTTGTTGCTCTGAAATGAATGCTGATTGCACCACATTTGGTACCATGAAAATGACAGAAGAAAATAACATTTCTCCCACACCACCAGCTTTACCTTTTAATGCTTTTGCAACACCTACTATTTTTTCCATAGCAGTATCACGATTGAGTCCTGCCTTAAAATCACCAAAAGCATTTTTTAAACTATCTTTAGCTTCACTAAGCACCCTAGTTGGACTGCGTAAAGATCCAATATTGCTTTCAAACATGCTACGAACAGTACCAATATCATTTGATTTTCGAATGTTACGCGCCGCAATTTCCACATCAGATACCTGCGTATCAACTACATCTTTCACACTTGCATTCAACTCTTCAATCTGTTTGCCCATGTACTCTTCGACATTAAATCCCGGTTCTTTTACCCTAACGCTTAAATCACTAAACATGGAATCTATCTTCTCCATCGCTGTATCTAAAACTTTAGCTTGACCAGTAGCTACCTCATCCAAATCTAATGCGCCATCCTTGATAGCATTTTTTGTTATGTTAGGAATATCACGCAAGCCATTTGCCGCATCAAGCTTTACAACTTTTAATAATTCTTTTTGAAACGCCTCTGTATTTTGCACAGATGCTTTTGATATATTTTCTTTTAATTTTGCTTTTATATCTTGCGCCGACATGTTTTCAAAATCATCGCCTAACAGATCTGAATCTTTAATTGTTTCTAAAAAGCTATCTGTCAAACCATTAACCATACTATCTACTTGTCGTGCAGCTTTTCTAAGATCGCGAGAACCTTCTTGAACTATTTTTGCATAACGTTCAGCTGTCTGAGTAATATGCTGCGCTGCATCAGCTACAACTTGCTCTTGTCGTTCTAATGTTTTTGCAGATTGAAATAACGATCTCATATTTTTAACAGGTCCAGCGGTTTTATCAAGAGATTTTAATATTTTATCGACACCACTATCTGTTGCAACACCACCAAAATCAATCTTCGTCAAATTAGCATCAACTGCAGATCCCGAAGCAACCAATCTTTTTGATACAGCTGCCTCTTCTTGTGCAACTTCTGCCTCAAGAGCTTTATATTTCGTAACTGCAACTTCAAGTTTTGTTGTAAATTCTCGTGATAATCGTATTTGTTTGTTCTTTGCGAAAGATTCTAAAGCTTGTCTATCCCCCGACAAAGCTTTTTTTAATGCAGCATCAAGTTCTGCTCCATCAGTTGCTTTTGCGCTTGCAAACTCTGAAGATTCTGAAAGTTCTTTAGTCAAACTTTCTTCTGTGTCTTCAAGCAAAGCGCCTTCTTCTCCGGCAAAACATTGATAGGATACCAATGTCATTAGTAAAGTTGTAAACATCAACAATCGATGTTGCTTCATACAAAAACTCCTCATTTTTTAATTTTTAAAATGCTTCCAACACATTACAATAAAAAAAGAGTGTCTTGCAAGAGCAATAAAAAAAGGTCAGCGTTTTGACTGACCTTATCAAATTATTCTTTCAAAAATAATTGTACTTTTGTTACACATACCAACCAATCCGATACGGTCTTTGCCAGTACGGATAAAAACCATATCCATAATATCCACCCCATCCCCAATACGGATAGGTATTTGCGTATGCATAGTAAGCAGCAATGCGTTCTTGCTTTTCCAGTCGCACGTCTTCACGTCGCTGATTTAATATTTTTTGTAAATCTTTACCGCCCATATTTTCTAAAGAATCTACCAATTGTTTTGAAGACTGCGGATTATAGACCATAGCCCCAGACTGAGCCCCTTGATCAAACGGAATACAAATAGGAACAGTACCCACTTTATATTCTTGTACTAAATCTTGTGCATCTTTAGATGCTGTATCAACCACGATAAAACCAATATCTTTATCAAGATAATTTTTAAAATCACGCAACTGCGAGGCAGAACGAACCAATGATTTTATAC
>JAGOTL010000050.1 GCA_018061805.1 Candidatus Babeliales bacterium | reverse complement strand
CCCTTAGATATCCCCGACGCTATCATGTTATGACTCGCCTTGTATTTTTCATGAAGAAAAATACTTAACGGCTGCATCACAACGGATAGCTGGGCCGGCAAGTTTTTCATTAAAAATAAACTAAAATTTCTTTAGCTTGGTAATAGTCAATAAAGAGCATAAGTTTTGTAATTCAGCTTTTACTTAGCACCTTTGGTGCAAATGGACATTGCCAACTATGTATAAAATAAATTCGACCAGCTATCCGTTACGACTTTGCGTTAAAAATATTTTTTTGGTAGGAAAAAATATTTAGCAAATTGTATGAGATAGCCTTAGAGGATATCTAAGGATCCCTCCTTAGATGCCCGTTCCCCAAGTAGTGGCAAAACTACTTGGGAGCCAAGTCCACGGCTTGAGTGGACCTCAAAATAATGATTTAAAATAATAACCGGATTGTAAAAAGCCAACGCAGTTAAATCAAAAGAAATAATTTTTACTATTTTGTAATTTCACAAAACAGCAAACGCAGTTCAAAAATCACACTTTTTATAGTACACTATATCAAAACACACACTGTAACCTTATTGAATAAAAGCTATAAAAAATGAATATTAAAGTTGGCCTTGTTGGTCTTCCAAACGTTGGAAAATCAACTCTTTTTAACGCACTTACAAACTCTTCAGTTCCTGCAGAAAATTATCCTTTTTGTACGATTGATCCGCATGTTGCAATTACCCATGTGCCTGATGAACGCATGGATATCCTGCAAAAAATATACAATTCTAAAAAACAAGTACCCGCAAACGTTTCGTTTGTCGACATTGCAGGACTTGTCAAAGGTGCTGCAGCAGGACAAGGTTTGGGTAACCAGTTTTTAGGCAATATCCGCGAAGTAAACTTGATTTTGCATGTGCTACGCTGCTTTGATGATGTTAACATCATCAGAGATCAAGGTGATATCAACCCTGTGTCTGATTACGAAACCATCTTGAATGAATTGATGCTTAAAGATTTAGATAGCATTCAAAAACGCCAAGAAAAAATCACCGCACTTTTAAAAAACCAAGGCACCGCTCCGCAAGAAAAAAAAGATTTGACCGAAGAAGATACGCTGCTTAAAAATATCTCTCAAGCAATTGATAGACTTGATGCGGTGACCATTCGCAAATTGGTCCTTGAAGCAAAAGTTGAAACTATTCCACTTTTAAGTGCAAAAAACTTTTTAATCATTGCAAACATTTCTGATGGTGACTTAGAAAATCCAACTGCAAACCATCACGTACAAACACTGATCAAAACATTTGGCGCTGATCGCGTGATACCGGTGTGCATTAAAATAGAATCAGAACTTTCTGCACTTGATGGCCAAGAAAAAGTTGAAATGATGACGATGCTGGGCATTCAAAAACCAACACTAAACACCATCATCGAAAAAAGTTACTACAATCTCGGGTTGATTACATTCTTCACCTGTGGGCCCCAAGAAATTCACGCATGGCCTATCAACAAAGGTATGGTTATCAAAAATGCTGCAGGCGAAATTCACTCCGACTTGCAACGTGGCTTTATTTGTGCTGAAGTCTTTAACGTCAACGATCTTGCAACCACTCCTTTAGCAAAACTCAAAGAAGTTGGCAAAGTCAGAACTGAAGGTAAAGACTATATCGTACAAGATGGCGATATCGTTCTTATAAAATTTAACGTTTAAACAACGAAAGATGTAGTATGAATCCACAAAACGTAACTCAATTTATGATGACTGAAGTTTTATCACTATTGTTCATCATCGGTTTTATCATCATCATCATGCTCATGGCATACGTAAGTCATAAAACTATTTCAAAAATCTTTAAACTGCTGCTGAGCAAAGAGTACATAACAGAGCCGATGTACCTCAAGATCAAATCTTTTAGCTTTTATCTTTTTGGGTCAATTGGGCTCATGTTTAGCTCATTATTTTTCATGCATGGTATCAAACATATTGTTCCTGGCTTTGTACTCATTCGGTTTGTAATCGCACTTGCTGTCATCGTGGCAACGCGTGCGCTTTTAAACATACTTGAACCAATTACACAGGAAATTTGTAACAAAAATAACATAGATTCACATAGCTGCTACGTCATTCACAAGTTTGTACGCGCTATCATCATCATCCTTGGTGGTACGATTGCACTACAAAACTTGGGCATCGATGTGTCCATGCTCATTGCTGCTTTTGGTATCACAGGTATCGTTGTCAGCTATGGCATGAAAGATATCGTTGCAAACTTTATTGCAAGCATCTTGCTTTTGGGATACAAAAACATCAAAATCAATGATTACATCAAGCTCAGAGACTGGGAAGGCACTGTGGTCAACATCAACTTACGGTACACCACCTTGGAACATAACTCTACGTTGGTTTTGGTACCTAACATTATTTTGTACACACAGCCTGTTGCAATCATTAAAAAGTAACGCGCTCTCCGGCTTAAAAGCTTGAGTATCAGCGCAAAGTAGAATAAGATGAAAGCGGATCTGAAATGATCCGCTTTTTTTATCTATCAAAACAGGTGAAACTATGGTTACATAGATAAAACAAGAAAAGATGATATACTAAAAGGTAAGGTAATGGACCGTTGCAAAGAGTACAATGAAAGTTAGGATTATGGCCGAAAAAAAATTAAAACGCGGAAAAGCATTTTTTTCAATATCAGCTGTTTCTAAAATGTTCTCAGTGC
>JAGOTL010000006.1 GCA_018061805.1 Candidatus Babeliales bacterium | reverse complement strand
CGACAATCGCTTCTTGAAGAGCAGCAAGACGAGTGGATGAGTATGATTGCTGCATTTAATGATGATGCTAAAAAGATTGAATCAAAAGTATCAGTTCAAATTACACCAAAGAAAACTAAGGTTGATGCATCGACTCAGACTGAACGTGGTATATTTAAGCCAAAGAAAAAATCAATAAGCACACAAACAGATTCTGAAGATAAGAAACATAAAAAACATGTGCATGTATCAGAAAAAGGTGGTGAGTCTGATACTGGCTCACAAAAAGGTTCACGTCGCAAACCAAGCTATGTGCCATCAGGGCCTTTGGGTGAACCGTATCCAAATTTAGAGCCATACATGAAACAGTTGCTGCAAGCGTTAGTTGAGTTAGGCATTACCAGAGTAACTGATGCAGATATTGAACGTGTGTATGAAAAAACAAAAATTGAACCATTGCGTAACCTTCATGTTTCATATGTACAAGGGTATTTACAAGGATTAATTTTTGCGCCAAAAATGTACAAGCCGTTATCTGTCTTACAAGTAGAGCAGTTATTAAAATTGTTACATGAAGCATCGCAACATCGCCACAACAAGATACGACAGTTGTTGCAGTTATTGCGTGAAGTTTCGAACAATAAACAAGCGTCAATTACCAAGATGTTACAACTGTTACGTCGTGTTAACATCTTGCGTAATGCACAGCTACAACCTTCACGATCAATGCTTTCAGGAGCAAGTCGTGCACGAGCATTTGAACCTGGGTATGCTGTAGCTGCAAATCCAGCGACATATGCTAGTCAAGCGATATCGCAATCAGCACAACAAAAATTGGACGCGCAATCACATATTGATATGACCATAGAACGAGCACGTCTTGAGCGAACTCATCAGTCAATTGCTCAACAGAGCTTTGATAAACCACAACCATTACCAACAATATTATATAATCAACCGCTGCCTGATATGTCACCTTCGGGATCTAGTTCACAGCTTGTAGCTGCTCCAAAACCTCGACAAATTGCAAGATCGTTGGTTCAAGGATTAAAGAAATAAAAAATAAAAATAAAGGAGAAATATGAATTACGTAAAAATATCCATAACATTGTTTTTTGTTAGTAGTACCGTTTTTGTACAAGGGATGTTGAGAGGAAGGACTCCTCGGTTACCAGCTCCAATTGCTGGGTTATCGGGACAAAAATCTATTCCAGGAAGTCAACCTATGGCGAAAGTGCCTGTCAAAAAAGTGGTTGAAGCTGCTATGTCATCAACTATGTTATTAACGTATGACTATGAAGTGAAGTCACCAGGCGTAGCAAATATGGAAGATATTTTGCTTAACCTTAAAGAATCGTTTTATAGAGTAGATCAAAGTTTTTTGAGAGGAAAAGAACTTGCTTTGGGTGTTGAAAAAGATGTTGTTGGTAAAATAAGCACACCTGGAGTGCTTTTACATAAATCATTTCCGTTTATGGCATATCTTCAATTTTTTCATATGCTGGGTGGTTCATCGGTGGCAGGATCATTTTTATCGTTAGTTACAAAATGGAAAGTTATACCAGATAATTTTGATCTTATGATTTCAAGCTTACCTGCGCGTATACAACTTTCAACAATTGCTGATTGTGTAGCTAAAAGCCAAACGATTATTGATGCGGCTCAAGATCTTGTGCCTGCTGATATGAAAAAAAAGTTTTGTGCCATCGATGTTATACGAGGTACAGCGGCGCAATTACGTTTTGCGCAACAGAAAGATGGTATTGCGCAAGTTTTAGCTCGAGTTGTGGCTGGACAAGCAGAAGTATTGTTCCCAAGGTGGTCTTCTGGTTTACCAGTGAAACATAGCACATCATTAGAATCAAGAAGTTTGTCATCATTGTCTGATGCAGGGACTATATCAGCAGGTCGGGTTGAAATATTAGGACCTATTAATGCAGTTTCAGTTGTGGAAGGTATTGTGGTACCACCTGTGATCCATGATATTTCAGTGCCAGATGAACAAAAAATATTTGTTGCTATGTCGCATGGTATTTTGAATCCGGCGAATCAACAAGCATGTGTTGATTTTATTGTTCGATTACCTGGTATGCAGGATTATAAAGATGCTCTTGCAGCTCGTATGAGTATGATGCGCAAAAATAAAGAATCAGTTACCCAAGCGCTTGTGAAAGCAATTAAAGGATCTGTGATTGAGGATGTATCTGCATCGAAACAACAGTTGAATATTGTAGAATTAACATCAACCTATCAAGAAGCTTTACGCAAAGATCAGCCTGAAAAACTGTTGCTGACAGATCGTGTTACTCCTGTGATTCCTGTAGATGCACAAGCGCAAAGGATTGATGAAAAGTTTTTATTGGGTGCGATACAAGCCGTAAAATATGAACAAGCTAAATATGGGTATGTGCAAAATAATATTTTGAAAAATAAAACACGTTTGTTTTTTACACGATTCTTTTCTCAACCATTCGGTCAAATGTTGCTTATGATGGCATTGTTTAATCTATTTATCAGTCAAGATGATGAGCAAGAGCAATCAGCAGACAAAGCTGCATTAGTTAAAAAAGATCAACTACCTTTTTATGATCTATTTTCTACCATTATGCACAATGCATATTACGCAGGAATTGATGTACCATGGATTCCAGCAAGTTATTATGATTTTAAAACATGTTTGTTTGATGCGTTATCACTGCTTGGTATAACCATCCAGAATCAAGAAGTACAAATTAAAACGTCACAAGCGTTTCAGGATTTGGATCAAACTGATGTGGACCCAGAAGTTGTGCGACAAATGTTGAAAGAAGCACAATTGATAGAGCAGTATACTCAGCATTATACTCTTATGCTTCAGGATGTACCTTTAGAAAAGGTCTTAGCGCTGGATACAGCGAAGCCATTATTACCACAACTTGGAAAACTGAGTTTGGTAACAACGTCAAGTACACCTAAATCTCTACCAAAGCAAAGTCAAGCATATGCACAAAAGTCATTTGCGGCTGTAGCGAATTTTGTAAGAAGTTTACAAGCAGTTATACCATTGTTTCAAAATCTTGAGATTACAATTAATCCTACATATGTAGAATTGATGCAAGCAGAAAATAATGCGCAATTGACTGCGCGCGTGCAGGATATCACGGCACAACAAACAGCTGCAATACAAGATACTATAAAAATGTACCAATTTACTCAGTCACCAGTTGCAAAGTCGATGGTGTTTCATCAACTTGCGTATATGCTTTCATTGTTTGGCACTATGCAAAATCAAGCTGTGAAAAAACATTCTGCAGGATTGCTCAAGTATCGACCGAAGCAAGATGTTACCATTTCAACATTGGGTGATGGGGCGCATGTAAAAACAGCTGAGATAGCAACATCAACTGAAGATCTTGAAGATCTTAATCAATTATTAAAAAAGCAATTTTCAACAATTGTAGAAGGTGTGGAAAGATTACCGTTGTCTGATGGTGAAAAAGATACATTCGTTGTTATAAAAGACATACATCGAAAAGAATATGATGCAACACAGCGCTTGTTAGAATCAGAAGTTCAGGCAAGAAAGCGACTTGCACAAAGCGAAACTCGTGATTTAGCAGCAATACAAGCAGCACAGCAAAAGGCGTTGCAAACTCGGCAGCAAAAAACGGTAGAAACATCTACAGAATCACAAGTAACAAGCAACCAAATGCAACTACTGTTTGAACGTTTACATGCATATCAAAATAAACTACAAGAGTTGCTTCGTGAGCGTGATATTAAGCATGTGTATGATTATGATGGACAGCAGTGGCAAGATCTTTGGGTGCAGTTGCCTGAAGAAATTCAAGCATTTAATGACGAACTTTCTGTGAGAACTATTATGGGTTACTTGGAAGGCTTGCTACTTGCCGACAAAGATAGAGTTTCTACAAAACTACATACTCTGTCAGAAAAAAGTACGTACAATTTATTGCAGCTCTTGCAAAATGTGCAGCAGATCAAAAAACAACGAGTGTACAAATTGTTAGAATTGCTCAAGCAAGTATCATTAAATCCTTCAAAGGGCATGATAAAAGCTTGATTTTTTTAGATTTTTGAGAGTATGTTAAGCAGGTCATTGTGTAAAGTACGATATTGGGTAGAGTAAAAAAATATAAGGAGTTTGTATGAATAAAAAATTAGTTTGTCTGTTGGCATGTGGCCTTACAGGCATGTGGTCGCAAGTAGATTGTGGAACAAATAAGATTGGTCCTCGTTCGATTGACTTTGAAGATACAGAGCCATTTGCAGGATCTGGAAGCTCATGGGTTGGAAAAAAAATAGATATAGAATCAGATGAAGACAATGAAGATCAAGTTGCTCAACAAAAACTTATGGATGAAGCTTATAAGTTTGTTAAGATTTATGCTCAAGATCTGGCACAACATTTTTTAGACTTAGGCATAACTGTTATATCACAAGGTGATTTATATAACACTATCATGCATCCTGATAGTAAAAAAACAACATCGTTAGGTTTTGTAGTTCCTGTAATACCTCATAAATCGAAACAAGTATTTAGGGGTTTTGACCAACAACAGCAAGATTATGTTTTAGGTGCTGTACAAGCTATCGTTAATGTGATGATGGAGCAAAGAAATATTGCAGCAACTAAGATTCAAAAAGTTGCAAGAGGTCATAAAGCACGAAAAGAAAATAAGAAAATGCGACAGCAGCGTAAAGAATTAGAGCAGTCAGTACCTAAGTTATTAGAACTTTTGAAAGAAGTTGATAGTTTTAACAAGGTTTCTCTGTTAAAAACAGAACAATGGTTATCTAAACACAAACAGAAAATGATGCTAGAATTTAAAAAATGGCCAAAAATTAATCAACAAGATCTTATAGAAAAATGTCAATATTTGAACATATCTTTAGATGGTATAAATATTGGTATGGTAGTAGATTTTATCAATGCTACATTATCAATTAATAACAATAAAAAATCACCAGAATATGTATGGATACAAAAAAATCTTGTTTATTTGATGGAAAATCATCCTGAGTTATTTATGACGCAAGCAGAGTTGTTTGATTTTGTGGAAAAAAACCTTGGGCAAAAAGATTATGCTGATTTATCAATGTTTAATCCTCATAAGCTGTTGTCAATGTTAAAGGTTGAATATATTGATCATCAACTAAATAAATCACAAGAATTAAAAAATAAAAAAATAAACAATTGGGTACAACATAATTTACAATATTTTAATAAGCCTACAATAATATCAGATATGTTGACTTTGGAGGATTTTGAAGTAATAGCTGAAAAAGTTTTAACAAGTCCAGGAGTATCTACTAATCTAAGGTATCAACAATATCGGATTTTACAGACATTGGATAAGAAAGATGTATTTAATAGCTTGCAAAATGCTTTAAAAAAACATAAAACATCTGTGCGTGGTGGTAGTGAAGGTACTGGTACTATTGCTAAAAAAACATCAAGAATAATCTAATTTTATTTTAGATAATTTATTCAATAAAAAAATCCCTGCATTAAACTGTGGGGATTTTTTTATTGTTGCTGTGACCATTTGTTGTATTGGATAAAAAATTTGTGTGCTACAGCTGTAGTGTAGGTTGATCGGCCAACGTGTTCGAGCAGCATGACCATCACAAGTGGTTCTGTGTTATCGGTATAAAAATAACTTACAAACCATCCATGTTCTTTGTCTGTTCGGGTGTTGTACTCAAAAATTGGGCCGCCTTCGGTGTTACGTCGTGTTTTGGTTTGAGCGGTACCGGTTTTTGCATAGATGGTTAAGTTACCCACTTTGCGAAGTCTGCGTGCAGAACCGCTGCTACTTGCAGATTTCATACACAGTTGTAAAAAGTGGCGTGTGTTGGTGTGGATATTGATTGGTTTTTTTTCAAAATAGTCGGTTAGTGTGATGCGTGGCTTGACTAAATAGCCGGTAAAAATAGAACCAATCATGCATGCAACTTGTATCGGCGTGACCAGCAAAAAGCTTTGGCCAATAGATGCTGACAGCGTTTCCCCAGTCCACCAACGTTCACCTTTGGTCATAAGTTTCCATTTGTTGGTAGGTATCAGGCCTGTTTTTTCCGAAAAAGGGATATTGGTCTTATTGCCGAGTCCGAACTCAAAAGCATACTGTGCGAGTGTGTCGATATGAATTTTTTTGGCAATTTCAAACAGTGGAATATTGCATGATTGTGCTAAACATTCTTCGGTTGAAATACGACCATGACCGGTATGCTTGTTGCAATAATATTGACGATCTTTAAATACGCTGTAGCCACAGCAGAAAAAATGTTCGTTAGTTGAAATGATTTTTTCTTCCAGCGCTGCTGCAATGGTTACCAATTTGAAGACCGAAGCTGGTGGATAGCTTGCGTTAAAGGCTCGATTTAAAAACACCTTTTGTTCTTGGAGTGCTTGCCACTGTTCAGGTTCTATTTTTGTTGAAAAGATTGATGGATCAAAGTTGGGTTTAGAAACTAAAGCTTTGATAAATCCGGTTTTAGGGTCGAGCAGGATACAGCATCCTTCGATTTGGTCTTGGAGCGCCGTTTCAACCATTTGTTGTAGTTCAAGGTCGATGCTTGTTAAAATATCAGCACCACATGAACCTGTTTTAATCTCTTCAGATGTGAGCAGTGATCCAAATGAGTTGGTTGATTGTACCAAAATTCCTGGGTCACCACGTAGTGTGTCTTCGCAAATTTTTTCTAGGCCCATTTGCCCTTGAGCGCAAATTGCAACATCGCCTAAGTAGCCTAGCAGGTGACTTGCTATGTTGCCATAGGGATAAAACCGATGAAATGATGTGGTAAAGGTCACATTTTGAGTATCAGAACATTGTTCTGCAATGCAGCACAGTTGTTCTTGGGTAATATTTTCGGCAATGGTTGTTTCAAGTGAAAATTTTTCAGTTTTTTTGATACGCGCAAGTACAGCAGCTTCGTATCCTAAAATTTCATTTATTCTGTCAATGATGTTTTGTTGCTCAGCGCTCAGGTGAATGTTGCCAGTACCTTTCCACATAACTTTGGTAACCGGTTGATTGGTCGCTAAGGCTATGCCATGGCTATCGAGTATTGCACCACGTTGTGCAGGAATAATTTTGAAACGTAAAAAGTTTTTTTTACCCGATTCTGCAAATTTTTCATGTTGAACGATTTGAAGTTGCACGAGTCTGAAAAAGATGATACAAAAATAGATCAAAATCCACCAAGAGATGGTTTGTATTTTTTTAAGGTAGATATTGTACGCAAAAATCACGTATATTCCTTACAATGTTACGCATCTTTAAGAAATGACATAGGATTTATCGTTTGATACAGCTCATGCAAATCTTTGGCTGTAATATGAGTATAACGCTCTGTGGTTGAAAGTGAAGCATGCCCCAATAGTTCCTGTAATGCGCGTAAATTCATGCCAGCATTGAGTAAATGTGTGGCAAAGGAGTGACGGAGCTTGTGAGGTGTGATCGTTTTTTTAAACGGTAATTTTCGACTGATGCTTTGTAAAATTATTTGCACATAGCGGCTTGAGATACCTGTTGCTTGCTGCGTAATAAAAAGTGCAGGAGTATTTTTATTGTGCAAATCTTGTAAACGTTCTGTTTGTAGGTATTTGAGTACCGCGTCTTTTGCTTTTTGTCCAAACAGCACAACGCGTTCTTTGTTACCTTTACCGATTATCAAAATTGTTTTTTGATCAAAGTTGATATCAGTCAGCACAATACTGGTAAGCTCAGAACATCGGATACCGGTAGCGTACAACAGTTCTATAATAGCACGGTCACGTATCGGTCGTTTAGATGTAAACGCTTCATCGGGCATAGAATCCACAATGTATGCCACTTCTTCAACGGTAAGATATGTAGGAAGTTTTTTTTCTAAGCGCGGTGGTGTGAGTTTTAAATTGATCATGATATTGCAGCTGTGTAAATATTTTGCAAAGGATTGAAAGCATGCAATTTTGCGCGCAATAGAACTTTTTTGTACTTTTTTATGATACAAATGTACAAAAAACTTTTCCAAAATCTGTTGCAGTGACATAGGAGGATTATTTTGTTGGTGTTTTTGCCAAAACGTACAGAGTTGGTTCAGATCATATTGATATGATTTATAGGTGTTTAAAGCTACGTTGCGTTCAACATCTAAGTACACTAAAAAATCTTCTTTTTTGATCAAGACATCTTCAAGTATCATACAAACTCCTTATGTTTTGATACATGATACTATGATCATTGTGCAACATGAAAGTCTTTAAATCTTCTGCTAACAGAAGATCGATTGACACCGAGCAATTCTGCAATTTTAGTTTGGCTTCCTAATTTTTTCCACAAATTTTTCATAAGTTGGATATCTTTGAGTGCATGTTTGCCCAGCTGTGCTGCCAGTTGTAATTCGGGGCATGTAGGGTCAATTATTTTAGTTGCCTGTGCATTGTGCTCATGAACCGTTAATTTTTCTTGAGCTTTTAAAATCATAAACGTAATAATTTTTGCGCGCAACTCAAAGAGTCCTGGGATACGTTTTGCAATGATTGCTTCTTTTTCTTTGAGATTAAGTGGTTGGACCTTTTGGGTGCCATGTTCTTGCAGTGCTTGTGTCATGTAGTGGTCGATAATGAGCATGAGGTTTTCATCACTCATGGTGATCATTGATGGTAGTCTGAGATGGTATCGTTGTATTTGTTCGTACAGTTCGGCAATGATCGTGCCGTCGGTATGCAAGCTTTCTAACTTGTTGCTGGTTGTAAAAATAATACGCGTGTTGCTTGTTTTGCGTTGTTCACTTTTGAGTGGTGAAAACAGACCGTATTTGATCAAGTGTACTAATTTTTGCTGTGTAACATGATCAATGTGTTCGATATTTTTGATCACGACCGTACCATGAGCATATCGTTCCAAAATCGATGGCTGACTATGTTGCGCAAAGAGCGGATTGATTCCAAACAAACTGACGCCAACATGTTCATCTGTTTGTGCATCAAGGATGTATAAACTTGATGTTTGGCTGACATTGTTGATGATATCAATGGTTGCATCAATGTCATATTGATTGCTTTCAATGAGCAGCGTGCTACGTTGTAAAATTGATTGTAAAAGTTTTATTTTGGTCTGCACAAACAGTTCATGTTGATTTGGTAAAAGCTTATTAACGATTTGTCCAGCTTTTGTGGTTTCAAGGTACAACAAATAATCACGTTGATTTTGATCTTGGAGTGCATCAATATGCATCTTGATCAGATCAGTTGCTTCTGGTTTGCGAATAATGAGTAAAACGCCTGCATGAGTTTCAGTATTAGGCATACCTGTCAAAATGAGTTTATGACCATTGGTGACGGTGATATGCATGCTTTGTGTCGTTTGGTATTTTTCAATTTGTTGTGCAAAATGCGTTAGCGTTGCTGTGCTTGGATTGTGCATTTCAAGATTAGGGTTGAAACCAAGCAGGGTGTGTGCTTCTTGATTTTTAAAAGAAAAGTGACGGTTTTTATAAAAAATAATACCAATATGATATTCGACACGATCTTTTAAAAGCTGTTTCATGCTTTCTTTATACTGATTAATTTCTTGTGTTTTTTCGTACAAAGATTCTTTGATCTCTTTTGAGTCTTGCAGTAAAGCATACATGTTTTGTTGGAGTAAAACTTTGATAGCTGGAGTTAAAAAGTGAGCAAAAACGATCATTTTGTTTTGCTGATCTTCGTTATACAGCTTGATCGGATCTTGTTGCGCAATGGTAATATACGCAATAATTTTTTTGTTATTTACAATCGGTATAAAAATGTCAGATTGTATCGTTTTTATAAAGTTGGTTAGAGTTACAATGGTGCTATGGTCGCTGTAAAATGCATCAAATTCAATTTCGTGACGAATGAGTATTTTTCTTTTGTATAGATTCTCTAATGCCTGTAAAACATCTTGGTTGGTTGAATTTAAAAAATGTTCGATAAATTTTTGTTGAGTATTGTCTTCGCTTTGATGTGATCTGATATGAATTGCAATGTCAGCTTGAGCAACATGAATATGTTCTGTGAAAAACTGTTGCACAATGTATCCGATTTCTTGCGTTGTTGTTGCGATATTGATTTGCTCAATAGCATTTTTTAACGAAACTTCATTGGAGATAATTTGTGTTGTTTGAACATGACTCGATAAGTTAAGGAAACGAAACTGCATAATGCGCTTGAAGCAATAGTAAATACTAATAGTGATGGTAATCAAGCTAATATTGATACATAAAATAGATGGATGAATTTTAAATAAAATATATGGCGTAAATTCTAAGATGATTGAAATCATGTGTGGTAGTAAACAAAATGCAAAAATCGCAATAAGTTGCTTTTTTAAAATGTACGGTATCTTGTCGTTGTTGAGTTGTTTGTAAATGACGATAAGTGAAGGAATAATACTAATGATCCATGACACTATGATGATAGGATATATTTTTTGTAGTATAGGATGCGGAATGTTGTAATGATAAAAGCGATATGTTGTTTCAGAAATCAACAGACCGCAAAACAGTATTTCGACAATATAGAGTACATAATGATAGAGCGCTATAGGCTTATTGCGTGTTGTTGATTTTTCAAGAAACAGTAAAAAACTGTGAAATTTAAAACAGCTTGTCATCCATGCAAAACATGTTAGATACATGCAAAACGGATGTGTCTTTGGTAAAAAAATCTTGAAAATAAAGTCAGTATTTTCAATGAGAATAGCAATGATAGGAATAATAAATAATATCAAAACAGATAGTGATGTAATTGTTTTTTTTGAGTTATCCGTTTTTTGGAATATATCCCATAACAACTTGAATAACGTGACAAACGATACTATTTGTAAAAAATTCAATAAGGCTACACTATTTAAAACAGTGTATAAGTGTTGAAAATTTTCTAAAAAAGAATTCATTGCTTCTTGACCTTGATTTTTTGTCTTATTATACTCATTGTAATTATTATCATAAAACAATGTCTTTTAAGGATATATAATGGTAAATAGAGTAACGAATTTGACAAAATTCGCAAGTATCGCTTTCATGGTTTTGGTAGCACAGGTAGCTTATAGCAAACCAACTCAGAAACCAGGACCAGACGTTCCTTCTTTTTCTGTGTCAACTAAGCCAGGACCAGATGTTCCTTCTTTTTCTGTTTCAACAAAACCAGGGCCAGATGTTCCAAGTTTTTAATTAAAGCTTTTTTGAATGAATATCAAAGCTCTTATCTTTTTATTAAAAGATATAACAAAACAATCTCCTGAACCTATGTCTCGGGAGATTGTTTCGTTATTTGGCAAAGATCCGTACCTTATTTTGGTCAGCTGTTTGCTCAGCTTACAAAATCGGGATAGTGTCACATTGCCTGTCTCAATCAATTTATTTCGCGTTATTAAAACCCCTCAAGATCTTTTGGCACTTTCACGCCAAGAGCTTGAATCATATATTTCATCAGTCAACTATTACAAAACAAAAGCGCAACGCTTATACGATGTTTCATATGACATTATCCACAGATTTGGTGGTACCGTGCCGAGCACGAAAGAAGAATTGATGTCGATGCGTGGCGTAGGGTTAAAAACAGCTAACTTGGTACTTGCCGAAGCTTTTGATGTTCCTGCCATTTGTGTTGATACGCATGTACATCGATTGTCAAATCATTGGGGCTTGGTGCACACTCAAACGCCAGAGCAAACCGAGATTGCTTTGCAAAAAATAATTCCCCAAAAACATTGGAAATCGTTGAACTATTGGATGGTTAAATGGGGTCAGTCGATATGCAAACGGTTACCTTGCAAAAATTCGGATTGTGTGCGCATACAAAATATTGTTACATCTCAATAATTATACTGCCGAAACAATATCGGTTGCAAGAGGTAACAGTTCAGGAGCAGGGGTAGGTTGACGCTGTAATCTGATGATTGGATTTGTTTCTTTAAATCCGTTTTTTGCATAACAAGCAAGAGCGTTTTGATTATCTGCAAGTGCTGCAATTCTCAGTTGGGTGACGTTATCATGATGATGATGGATATACTGCTGCACATGTGCAAGCATTGCGCTACCGTAATGTTGATGACGATGATTTTGTTCAACAATCATAAATTCAATAATTGCTTGTGGCAGTTTGCGTAGGGAATAAATCATGGCACCAATGAGTGTTTTTTCTGCGTTGTATGCAAGGACAGATTGATAACGTTTTGCGTAGTGGTGTAAAGATTCTTTATCTTGGCGAAAATATTGAACAAGCTCATCTTCTGAAAAAAGATCAGCGAGTTGTTTTTGTTGTTCTTCTGTTTCGGCTGGTACTAAATTAATGCTTGGGAGTTGTTGGTATCTCGTGTCTTGAGAGAAGAGTGGTTTGCAAAATTCTATAAATTTTTCTTTTTGCTTAAAGTTTTGTTGTTGTAACGTTTGTTCGATCAGTTTCTCTAATTCGGTACCGGTCTGAGTTAATGTGTATTCGATGATCTGTTTTGTTTTTATAAGTTCTGTAATTGTTTGCCGTAAAGCTTTTATTCTTTGGCGCGTCGTCACTTTAGGGTCTGGATTAAGTGCGACAGCTGCAAGATGTGTACATCGGTTAGCGTCAAAGCTGATAGTGGCTGCAATGGTCGTGCGAGGGCTACTAGGTTCTTTTTTAGGACTTTCAGGTGTTTGAATTAGTAATGTTGCATAACGATTATCACGCGCTAAGTTGCTCATAGCACTTGAAGACATATGTGGATGGCAGTCTTGTGATGATACCATTGAAAATGGGTCTTCATCAAGTGCGCTTAAATCTTCACATGATGGTCTTACGCATTCTTGTTGTGGTGATGTAGAAGGTGTAGATGGTATTGATTTGTCTTGGGATGTTTGCACAGAAGATTGCGTTGAAGATGGTGCAGATTCTGATGCGTGTAAAAGCGACTGTGCGCTTATAAGGTTCAAGCAAAGTAATACATAGATCTTCATATAAAACCCTTTTTTGGTTGTACTCTTTGTATGAAAATCAGGAAGTATATGATGTGTAGCTTAGTTTACAAAAATTGTAAATAGATTTGTTTTGTGGAATTACAAAACAGTAAAAATTATTTTTTGATTTCGAGTCCGATTGATATTGTATTATCTATATCTTTCGGTCCGCTCAAGCCGCGGACTTGGCTCCCAAATGGTCTTGTCACCACTTGGGAAACGGACAGTTAAGAGAGCACTCTTAACAATCTCCGACGCTATCATGTTATGACTCGCCTTGTATTTTTCATGAAGAAAAATACTTAACGGCTGCATCACAACGGATAGCTGGGCCGGCAAGTTTTTTATTAAAAATAATTCAAAGTTTTTTGTTGTTTCAGAGTAAATAACCAATCATTGTATTTATATTGTGGCACCTTTGGTGCAAATGGACATTACAAATTATTTATAAAAATGATTCGACCAGCTATCCGTTACGATTTACGTTAAAAATATTTTTTTGGTAGGAAAAAATATTTAGTAAATTGTATGAGATAGCCTTCGAGGATATCTAAGGATACCTCCTTAGATGCCCGTTTTTTAAGTGGTGGCAAAACCACTTAAAGGCCAAGACCCTGGCCTGAAGGGTCCTCATAAGATTTGATTGAAAGTAATAACCGGATCGTAAATGCCAACGCAGTTAAAATAAAATTAAATAATTGGGGAATTAAAAAGGGGCTTATTGAAAAGCCCCTTTTGTTAATTATATCTTTTGTATCTCATTTAATGCTTTTGCTTGTGTCACAATGTGCTCAAGCGTTAAGCCAAATTCTTGTTTACCATCAACATGGCGTAAAGTGATCGTGTTTTGTTCGACTTCTTTTTTACCAAGAACGAGCATCCATGGAATACGTTCAAGCTGTGCCACCTTAATCTTTGCAGATAAAGGCTCGCTGCTTTCATCTACTTCGTAGCGAATATTGTGTTCATGCAAAGCCGCAGCAATTTTTTGGGCATACGGTAGTTGATCTTGGGTAATTGGAATTATTTTGATTTGTGTCGGGCATAACCAGAATGGGAAATGGCCTTTGTAGTTTTCCAAAATGATACCAAAGAATCGTTCAAATGAACCCAAGAGTGCTTGGTGTAAAACTACTGGATGTTGTTTTTCGCCCTTGTTGTTGATGTAGTGAACATCAAAGTTTTGAGCGATAAAGAAATCTGCTTGCAGAGTTGCACATTGCCATGCGCGGCCCATGCTATCAAAAACGGTTATTTCTATTTTAGGACCATAGAAAGCACCTTCACCTTCATAGACTTCAAAATCTTTGCCCGATTTTGTCAGACCGTTTTTTAACGCATCGATTGCAGTTGTCCAGAGCTCGTCGCTGCCAATAGCATTTTCAGGTTTAGTTGAAACTGCGTATTGAATTGAGCTTAGGCCAAAGGTCGTTAAAACTTTTTCAATGGTGTTAATTGAGCTGATGATTTGTGCTTCAATCTGTTCAGGTGCACAGTACATATGTGTGTCATCGATGGTAAAAGCACGAACGCGGAATAATCCATGCAGTACACCAGACAATTCAAATCGATGCACATGACCAAATTCAGCAAGTCGCAATGGTAACTCGCGATATGAGTGAATTCGTTGCTTGTACACCAAAATTGAGCCAGGACAGTTCATGGGTTTGACTGCGTATTCTTTGTCTTCGATGGTACAAAAATACATATGTTTTTTGTAATGATTGTAGTGACCTGACTGTTTCCAAAGGTTTACGTCCAAAATAGTAGGTGTGATAATTTCTTGGTACCCATTATTTTGCCAAATGTATCGGATAAACTCTTTGAGTTTGTTGTAAATGAAAGCACCCTTTGGGTGATAAAAAGGAAATCCGACACCTTCTTCTTGGAAAGAAAAAAGATCCATTTCTTTGCCAAGTTTACGATGATCGTACAATGCAGCAAGTTCTTTTTGCTTGATGTGGTTTTCTAAATCTTGTGATGTGAAAAATGCAGTTCCTGAAATTCGTTGGAGCGCAGCATTTTTTTGATCGGCTCTCCAGTATGATCCAGAAAGTCCTGTGAGCATAAAATTGCCCAGTTCACCTGTTGTTGCGACGTGACCACCACGGCAAAGGTCTGAAAAATCACCTTGTGTTGCAAGTCCTACGGTGTCACCAGGTATGCCATCAATCAGTTCAAGCTTGAAAGGGTTATCATGATACATTGCCCGAGCTTGCTCTTTTGAGATTTCGGAATGCTGAATCTTATAATTTTTTGCAACTAACTCTTTCATGCGTGCTTCAATCAGCGGCAAGTCAGATTCTTTAAAGTTGGTTTCTGGTAGCATGTCGTAAAAAAAACCATCTTTGGTAGCAGGCCCAATGGTGAGCTTGGTACGTGGAAAAAGTTCCATGACCGCTTGTGCCAGTAAGTGCGCAGCAGAGTGACGAAGTACTTGTAACTGTTCTTCGTTATGTTTGCTTATTTTCATGTACAATCCTTTGAGGGCTGACCTCATGCAAGAGATTTAATATTTTATGGTTAAAGTATAACAGTTTTTTGCAGGGTATGAAATGGCGCTTTTATTCTGTTCGATGCTCTTGTTGTTTCCGACCCAATAAATTATTTAATTCATCACTACTGTTTAAAGGTGATACGTTTAAAGAATCACTCTCTGGCTTTTTGGATTGTGTTGAATTGGCAGATGAGGGTGTTGATGTGCTCTGAGTTTGTTTTGCAGATTGAGCTTTTTTTGCAGAGTCCCAAAAAGCGGCAAGATCTTCAGGTGTCATATCTGAGATATCAATGCCCAAAAGAGCGGCAAGATCTTCAGGTTTTTTTATATCTGTGACATCAATAAATTGTGGCGTTTTTGTGCTTCGTTGTCTGTTTAAATTATTAATATCTTGGATCAGAGCTTTTCTGACATCATCAGGTGTTATTTTTTGTAAGTCGCTGCGTTCTGTGAATAAATCTTTTATTTTAGGATCTTGGTTGCAGAATTTTCGTATTAGATTTTGCTGTGCTCGCTCATCATCGGGCATTGTCAGCCACTGGCCAAATCGAAATTCAAACAGCGGAATGCGAGAACCAATGATTTCACCGGTAACGCGGTCAAGGCCGTCTAACGTTTTTTCAGTTAATTTTCTGATCAGCATTGCTTCAATGTGCGCTATAATTTGAGGCGCTACATGTAAGCAGGTGTATTGTAGTAATCCTAGTAAAATAGTTTTTTTAACACTTTGTTGTTGCGCCGCAAGATCATCTTGCTGTTGTTGCTGCAATCGTTGTAAGAACGCTTTTTTCTGAGCTTGCTGACGATCTTGTTCGCGTTCCTCTTGTTTTTCCATTATTTTGGTGAGCTTGTCTAGATGTTGTTCTATTTGTTCTAATTTTTTAAAAGTATCTCTTTCAGATACGGCTTGTATGATGAGTGGATTTACGATGCTGCAAAGTATCAAGATATATGTTTTTTTCATAATGTAGTTGAATTGAAGGGGTTATAGTTATACAGTATCGGTATAAGGTTATACGGTATCAATCGTAAAATAAAGAATGTTTTTAGAAAAAGGTATGTGATGAACTATGTATATGTTCTTTTGTACGTTGTACTATATTTTTCTAGTAGTTTGGTTGCGAGTCATGAATCAGGCAAGCAGGCCTCAAAATCTTGGTGTGAATGTGTCAGGGGGTTGTTGGCATCTGTTGGTTGTGTTAAATCTTCTGAAGAAAAATATGTGACGGTAGCAATGGAAAAAACAGTTGATCGTTTACAAGCACATCATCGTTCTGCATCGCTGGGTCATAGTCGTCATAATAGTATGCAATCAGGATCTTTATACAGTCCTGCAGAAAGTCGTAATGGTTCAAATAACACGGTACGTGAAGCAAGCAGTTTAGCTGCATCACCCGTGAGTCAAGCGCAGCCTTCTTGGTTGATTGCTTTATCTTGTTCTGGTCAAAATTGTCTGCTGTGCCAATCGGGTAATCGCTGTAAGCAAGTATTTGTCTCAGATGGATTAACAAAAAGATGTGTCCAATGAATTTGATTGTTACAGGATCATTGTAAATTTATTTAAAAGGGATTAACGCATGAAGATGCACATGTTTTGTATGATGTTTTTAAGTTTAACAAATATGTACGGTGCTGATGCTGGATCTGAGCTTGCAAGATCTAAAACGCAACCACATTTGCAGCGGCAACCAACAACGCTTCAAAAAACATCATCGATTGTCGTACATGTTGTGCAGGAGCATACCATCAAGCGTGCGCAAAGTGCTACAAGTTCGGCACATCATACAACATTGCCTGTACAACAAGATCGTACTATTTCCGATTCGACTATGCGTGAGGTAAGCAGTCAACCTGGTTCACCTACGTATTCAGCAGATTCTTGGGTAAAAGTTTTACGGTGTCCAGGTGAAAAAACATGTCCAAGATGTTTTGCTGGTGAAGTGTGTGATAGTAGTTTGCGTCACGGGGCATCTTTTGTGCAAAATGAACCTTTTGATACGGCTTCTACAGAATTTGCTTCATAAGTTTTAATGAAAAATATATGTAAAACATATGCTGCGGGCTATCAAGTATATCTTTTCATAGTTAACTGTAGTACACTACCAACGTTTTTTTCTAAAAATCAGACATAATTCTGGTTGTATCATAAGAAAGGATTTGCATGTCAGAGAAAGAGCAATTGTATATTTTAGATACGAATGTGCTCGTTGAAGATCCGGAAGTTATTTTTAGATTTCCTAAGGCGCGCCTTGGTATACCTATTTTTGTTCTAGAAGAATTGGATAAAATTAAAGTTGAGCATTCGAGTCGTGGCGCAAGCGCTCGGTTGATTGCTCGTCATTTAGACAAAATTAGGTCCTTTGGTTCTCTTAAAGATGGTGTACGACTTGAAGACGGTACTCAGATTCAAATTTTGTTTGATGATCAAACGGTACGTCAACCTCGATTAAAAGTTGATATCACCGACAATAAAATTTTAATGCTTGCTGTAGCACAACAAGAAGCTGGTCACAGTGTTGTGTTTGTTACCAAAGATATCAATGCTCGCATTAAAGCAGATGCTTTAGGCATTCGTTCGCAAGACTATGTTCGCGGTTTGGTGCTTTCTGAAAATTATTACAAAGGCTGGCAAGAGCATACTGTCTCAGGTATGGATCTTCGTCGCGAAAGCCCTGCTATTTTGCGTGAACTGGCAGAAGATAAAAAAATATTTTGTAATGAGTTTGTAGCTTTGTACAGTCAGGGTAATGAATATAATAATCGATTGTTTCGTTATCGCGGTGGCGGACTTTATAAAGAAGTGGTTCAGCCATCGGTTCATTGGCCAATTTATGCTAAAAATATGCATCAGTTGATGGCGCTTGATCTTTTGTTTGATCCTGAACTTCCGATGGTGTCACTCACCGGTCCTGCGGGAACAGGAAAAACATTTTTAACTCTTTTTGTAGGGTTGTACAACGTGCTTGTCAGCGAAGCCTATTATAAAATGACTATTGCTCGGTCGGTGGTACCGCTTGGTCATGATATTGGATTTTTACCAGGTGACGTGCAGGAAAAATTACATGGTTGGATGCAACCAATGTATGACAACGTTGATATGATTGCTCATTTGATAGCGCAAACTCAGGCAGCATCATTTTTTGAGAAACGTGAGTCGTCAAATTATTATGAAGAAGGTCGCCGTCAAAAAAATCGTCGATTCAATCATAAAAAAAGAGAGCATCGTAATCCTCATCACAAACAGCGTCCTGTTAAGCCAATGGGTTCGCTTGATGAATTAATCAATCAGCACAAAGTGAGCTTGGAAGCTATTACCTACATGCGAGGTCGCTCGATAGCGCGTCAATTTATTTTTATTGATGAAGCGCAAAACTTAACAGCACATGAAGTTAAAACCTTGCTCAGCCGTGTAGCTGCAGACAGTAAAATTATTTTGTCAGGTGATCCGTACCAGATCGATGTACCGTATCTTGATTTTTCAACCAATGGACTTGTGGTTGCAACCGATAGATTTAAAGGACAACAGATCTTTGGATCAGTGTTTCTACCAACGAGTGAGCGTAGTGAGTTGTCACGATTGGTACAAGAATTATTGTAAGTATATTTACTAGGTATTAAAAAAGCCTCGGTTGTGCCGAGGCTTTTTTTGAATTATGCTATTTCAGAGACTTCTATGTCTTGGAGTGTACCGTCAATATTAAAGTCGATGCTTACGCGTGAACCATCGTATCTGTTAGTAAATATTTTATGAATACTGTTTCCACTTACTTGTATGTCGGAGCTTGAAGGTCGGAGGTCAGCTTCCATAATATCTCGTACGAATGGTGCATGTCTATACATGCCAGGATTTTGCATTATTTTGTTTTTTAAATTCATTTTTTGTAATTTTGATAAATTACGATAATCCTGTGGTAATAAATAGTTAAAGTAATCTACTATATCCTTATGATCTGCATTTTGAACCCATAAGGTAAATAGATCATTTTTTTCGTGGATTTTTTGGTACATGGATTTATAGTATTGTTCAATCAGGTTTCTTTCTGCTTGTGTTACAAAATTTTGATAGTTTCGTACAATATTATATTGTGAAACAAAACGTTTTTCTGATCCATTCATAGGTATTCGGTTTGCTGGTCTGCTTGGTTCTGGCTCGTAATACCAAGGTCTTTCTTCTGTTGTTGAAGTTGAATATATAGGCATTGTTTGAGGGCCTCTTGATAACATAGCATTATATCGTTGGCGTTTGGTATCATCAGATAAAATTTCATGAGCTTGGTTTATTTTTTTAAACATTGCTTCGGCTGAATCTTTTTCTGACGACGTAGCAGTAACGTTCTTATCAGGATGCCATTTCAAGGCGAGTGCTTTATACGCTCTTTTTATTTCTTCTGATGAAGCATTTGGCGCAATACCTAATATTTCATAGTATGTCGGCATTGTTTCTGTGCTTGCAGGCATAGTTGTATGCGTACAGATAGTAAGTAAGCATAATGCACTCAGTATTATATTTTTTAATTTCATAGTTTTGTCTTTTTTATATTGTGAATTTTGTAGACATATGTTTTAACTTTTGTACCAATTCTGCATTTTCTTGGTTGAGTTCATCCAATGTTGGTATAAGATTGTTGAATTCATCTTGTAATTCTTGCGTTAATGGTTCATTTTCTAATCTTTGTAGAAGAATTTCGGCTCTTGCTTGAGCAACTTGTTGTCTAGCTTTTCTTTTATGAGCTTCTAGATATTCTTGTACCGTAGAAGATAGCTGTTGTTGCTGGGTAGTAGCAACAGCTACTTTTTGGTTATATTCATGACGCTGCCGTGGATCACGTATAGCTTCATAAGCTTTATGTATTAAAAATCTTTCTCGAGCATCTCGAGCTTCTTTATAAAGTTTCTGATAGGCATTGTCAATTTGTTTCTGCGTAGCTGTATTGGCAATTTTTAAAGTTTGATAGGGCGATGGTGAAGAAGTTCTGCTTATTCCTGGCATAGTGATATGCGTACAGATAGCAAGTAAGCATAATGTGCTTATCATGTATTTTAATTTCATAAGGTCCTCCTTTTTTTATTTTTTTACTCATTTGCCTGCGATAGGCGTTTTTCTATAAAATCTAAATTATGTTGACGCATACGATTCTTTTTTGGAGCTTGGGATATGGCAGGTAATAATATTTCATATGATTTTTTATCTAAATTAAAAAATGGTAGTTGCTGATCTTGCATGTCGTAACTGTGTGTAAGTTCATTCATCGCCCTGTAAGATCCGGCAAGATTTTGCAGTATGGTATAACGTTGTGATGGGGTTAGGTTTTTGTTTTGTAATAAGTGTATGTATGGTTTTACAGAGAAGTATCCTATTTTTTGAAAAAAGGGCTGTTTTAAAAGTTCGCAAATCTGTTCATAGGGTAGTAATGTTAATGTTTCTAAGATTTCTTGTAGATAATTTGATAGTTTTTTCAGGTATGCTGGGTGGAAATCTCTTGGAATTTCTATTGGTGCGGTGTAAGAAAGAAAATTAATCATTAATGTGTGTCTAATAATATGGTGTAATATTATATTTCGCTGTTGCTGAGAAAGGTTGCTATTATCTAATAAAGATTCATATTGTGGCCATATGTCAATGTGTATGGTTCCGTAATACATATTTTTTAAAAGTGAGTTTATGCTTTCAGTAGGCATGGTGTTGAGTATGTTACGTGCTTGGCTTGTATCAAAATCATCGAGTTGATCCTGACTTATAGCAAAAGGATTGTTTGGTTGAGGTGCTTGTCCTGTACTTGCAGGCATAGTTGTATGCGTAAATAGAGCAAGTAAGCATAATGCGCTTATCGTGTATTTTAATTTCATCAGGCCCTCCTTTTTAGGTACATTACTTTTTTATAAGGTTCCAACTTCTATTGCGGTTATTGTTCCTTGAGAATCTGTTGTGATATCAGTGAACATATTTCTGTACGTATCAAGTACTCTTTTTGTGTGTTGATTTAAGGGCACAAATTGCATGTCTGTTGGTGTTTTAACAAATGAGTTTTCTGTAAAATATTTAAAACAAGATAATTTTGAATAAGCTTGAGGATTGCTTTTTATGGCTTCAGATAAAAAATATTTTATTACTTTAGGAAAATTGAGGTAAAAATTAGATGGTAATGATTGTAAATAATTATACAATCTTGCATCATCGTACCGTGACAGATTCGATATTGTTTGATTGTTTGCATTCACTATTTGTATAACATGTTTGAGTGCGTTTTTAATAAGGTCGCGTTCTTTGTGCGTTACGATAATAGGCTGATCTCTTTGAATTTGGTACGCATTAAAAAAATCTATTTCAGTTTCATTTGCGGGCTCTGGTGTAAAGTAATAATCAGGTTGTTGTCTTGTGCTACGGCTTTCTTGAGCATGAAAGGCTGTAGGAAGCGTGCGATCATAGTCGTGACGGGTTTGTGGGTTAAGTAGAGCTTCATAAGCACTTTGTATTTTTTTAAACATTTCTTCAGATTCTATTTTAGAAGTTGGATTTTTGTCAGGGTGGTATTGTAAAGCTTTTGCTTTATACGCTGCTTTTATTTCATTGGGTCTTGCTGTATCTGAAATGCCTAATATTTCATAGTGTGTCGGCGTTGTTTCTGTACTTGCAGGCATGGTTGTATGCTGAATAATAGTGAGCATGCCAAATAAGTTTATAATATATTTGAATTTCATAATTTGTTTGCCTTGTGTTATAGGTTGTTTTTCATACAAAAATTCTTAATTTCTTCTAAATGTTGTTCAAGGTCGGTTCCTTGTAGGCTGGTAACTTTATCGACTAGGTATGTATATACTTGGTCGATGCCAATAAATTTGCATGTTTCGGCAAGTTGGTGCTCTACAGGATTGTGTAGGTTTTGCGTAAGGTGTTCTTTGTCTTGCATAGCGGCATAGATGATAAAAACTTTTTTTATATTGTGCAGTGGGTTTGCGTACATTCCGGATTCGTACTTGTAGGCCCAGGCATTGATCATATCAAGCCAAGCTTTAAGGATTGCGGGAACTGAGTACCAAAATAAAGGAAAAACCAAGAGCAGCGTGTCTGCCTGTAAAAATCGTTGTTGATTTTCAAGATAAAATGGATGGTTTTCCATGTGTTGTCGATTATGCCTAAAAAAGGGTATATCTTCTTCTCGATCGTATAGATTTAAGCTATCGATATTATAACCCATATTTTTGAAGCAATTGGTTGCCTGCTCAAAGAGCTGATGCGTTGTCCCATTCAGCTTATCGTTGGCAAAAATAGCATACAATTTCATAAAACCTCCATTTCCCCATTCAGTTATGAGCATATAGGTTTTGCTTTGTGAAAGTAAAGAGATGGTTTACCTTTTTTTGAAATCAAGGAATCTTTTGAGAAAATAGCTTGCTTGTTGAGAGGTAAAAGGATATACCTTTTATGCTCGCAGGGCAACACTCCAGCCTGAAGCCGGAGTGTGCTACTTTAATATTTTATGGGTATTACGTTAAGCTGATATATTGTAAGGTGATTGAATGAAAAACGTTATTTTTATAGTATTAAGTTTTTTTGTTGCAACATTACGTTCAGCAGATGCTGATAGCTGGCAAATAATCTATCATCCAGAAGATAAAATTTTGCCCAATAGTACGGTAGAATCGACCGATGTTTCCAAATTTTTTACCAGTTTATTTTTGCATGAACGGCGAGAAGTGCACAATTTATTGCGCATGGGGGTTCAGCCTACTCAGATATTTAAGGGTTTTACAGCTATTGGTAGGTTATTTGCGGGTATGTATGCATCACAAGCTTTTGTTGATCCAGATACCCATGCATTGATCGAGCAACGTTCTTATGATGCATCGCTGACCGCATATATTCTTAATTTATTGTTGAAATATGGAGCAGATCCAAATATACCAAGTAATTATACGTTGCCCACGATACAAAAACCAGTGGTAAGACCGCTAGATTTTGTGACCACCAATAAACGAGAAAATGTTGCCATCGTATTAGCTTTGTTGCAAGCAGGGGCAAATCCTTTTTGTGGGTCATTGTGTTACTATGGTCGTGATTTACACGAAGATATGAGAAGGGTGTTTGATGCGATGCATGCCTTTGAAGGGATTGATATACCACATGATCTATATGAAAATCCCGAAGGTGTTTTGTTTATGAAAAAATTTTGGAAAGCTTGCACGGGTAAAACAAGGCCATTATTTTTAGAATTGTACCGTAACCCAACAAAGTGCTGTTACTTTAAACACCGATATTTTGAAAATATGTATATTAAGCCTATTTCAAGGGACGGGGTTACCTTTTTGCATATGATAACACCAAAATCGAAATAGGATTGCATAGGAGCAATCGTTTTATAATGATGAGTGTTGCTACTGGGACGATATAGTTTTCCAGAGTTATAAGAGCAAAATTAGTGCATCCTATGGTGAATGGACAAACGTCCATAGCTCCTAAAAAGGGTCGACCTTGCATGATAAGCCAGGCCAGCCATGATGCTACGCATCGATCAAGACGGTTTAAAGATAGAAAGAAGAAGTTGCGTAAGTTGTTCAAAATCATACTTTCGAGCTGTTGGTCGTACGATAATTGCTACATCCAGCATCAAAGAGTACAGTTCCTGAGTAGTATAGATTGTCTTTAGTTGTCTGCGTATTTTATTACGTGCAGGAGCGTTACCATACTTTTTAGGTACGACAATCAGGATCCTGCCACCAGTGTGGTGTGTAGGAGCTGTTAGAAAAGTAAAAGCTTGATTTTTCTTTACGCATCTTGCGATTGCAAAGAAATGATCAAGCTCTTTTTTGCTAAATTTAGAAATGTTTTTGGTAGGTTTTAACATGCGTTTTTGACCTTTAGGGCCTGATTAAGCACGAACCGCCAAACGTTTTCTGCCGTTAGCGCGACGACGGTTGATTATTTTACGACCATCTTTGGTAGACATACGTTTTAAAAATCCGTGTTTTCTGTTACGTTTAACGCGGCTTTTTTTGAAAAAAGTTACTGACATTAGGAAACCTTCTTTATGTGATCATTGCTCACGATATAAGTATATGTAATAGTTTACGATGGAATCGTTTTTTTTGCAAATAAAGCTGAACTTCTGTTATAAGAACAACATTCTAGCAAGTACAGCATAAGGGTTGAATGATGATAAGCTGTATATTTGTAAAATTGTTTTTGGTTCTATGACAGCGGTGCGACCATTAATGCTTACGGTAATGGTTGTTGGTTGATCGCTTATATTTGCATCGTCTTTTTCTGGTACGAGTGGAATATGTGCATTTGATTTAAATAGGCACAAGAATCTGTATTTAAAGATTGTTGAAGAAATGTGCAATGTGTCATTTTCAACGTTAAAGCCAAAGCTTAATGGGAGTGACCATTTTACACAAGCCCAACGCTGTGTAAAGATATTATCTGTAGGTAAAAAATATCCTAAAGTTGTAAATAAATGAGGCTCTAGGCAGACATCATTTTCCATCAAATCAATGCGTTCGTAACCTGAAACTTGTATCCACATGTTATGAATACCATATACTCGAATATCGCCACCAAATTGGCCATCACCATTGTTAACAATGTTATAATCAATTGATGTTGCAGCATCACCTGTAAGAATGGTTTTCCAGGTTATTTTGCGATCATTCATGTATGAACCGTGTGTGTTTGCTGCGATCGATAGGACGCTTAATGTTAATAAGAACTTTAACTTCATGAAGAAATACCTAAACAAGAATAAGATAAATTATACATTCAATATAGCGTATCTGATGGTTAAGTAAAATAAACTTTTGTAGGATATGCGGGCAGAGTTTGTCACGTAGTTCTGGGTATACTCGATTATGGTATACCCAGAGTCTTACATAACTATTCGAGATTGTGTGCTGCTAGGTATCGTTCAGCTTCTAGTGTTGCAATGCAACCAAAGCCTGATGATACGATTGCTTGACGATATTTAGGGTCTTGTACATCGCCGGCAGAAAAAACTCCGGGTACCGATGTTTTGACAAGGTCGTGTACTTTGACATGGCCAAACGTGGTACGATCAAGTTGATTTGCGATAATATCAGTGTTTGGTTTAAGTCCGATAGCTAAAAACACTGCATCAGAAGCAATAAATTGTGATTCGTGGGTTTTTTGATTGGTTACCGTAGCACCTATGACTTTGCCATCTTGTCCTTTAATTTCAGTCACAGTGCTGTTGTAGATGATATTGAATCCAGATTTTCCAAGGACTCGTTGTTGCATCGCATGAGATGCTGTGAGGGTAGCGCCGATATGAACGATGGTTACTTGGTTGCCATTGCGGTGTAAAAACGACGCACTTTCCATGCTTGAATCGCCACCACCAACGACAATGACGTGTTGATTTCTATAAAATGCTCCATCGCATACCGCACATGTTGATACGCCTTTACCCCAAAATTCTTCTTCGCCAGGGCATCTCAATTTGTTAGGAGTTGCTCCGGTTGTGATGATGATGCTGTGAGCTTGGAGTGATTGCTTGCCATCGACAACGATTGTAAAAGGGCGCTTGGTCAGATCCAGTGAAGTTACTGATCCATCGATCATGGTAACATTAAACTTTTTAGCATGATTCATCATATTGATCATCAGTTCAGGACCGGTGATTGATTCTGAGCCAGGCCAATTTTCAATAACTGTTGTGCCCATTAATTGACCACCAGGTTTAGGACCTTGTATGACAATTGGGTTTAAATTAGCGCGTGCAGCATAAATAGCTGCAGTTAGTCCGGCAGGACCAGCACCAATAATAATAAGAGGATGAATCTTTGCTTTGTACTGCATGTTATTTCTTTGTTAAGTGGTAGATGATGTGATTTATAGATTTCTCCTTTAAAGTATAATGATATAAGCTATCATATTCCACTGGAAATTCTTGTCCTTGGACCTGTGTCTTTAAAAAAGGAAAATATAAAAAATCCTTCAACCGTGGTCGCTGAGTGAGATGTAAGATTGATTTGATATCCATATGTGTCGTTGTGATATTATCTTGATAACTAATAGATTCCGCTACCACGCTATCAAGTAACTGTCGTTTTGCCATGTTGGTGATATGAATATCAAAGTCGGGATCCATTTTGTAAACAATAAAATCGGGCTTAAATTGAAGATCTTGCAGTATCTGCTTGCGCTGTGCATTGATTGCGCCGTCAGGCAGTACGATATGATTTTTGCGGATAATTAAACCGAGTGCATCATGTGCGATCATTCTTCGTTGCGAAATGTCATTATTGAAAGAAAAAACCTCGGTAATTTTATTGAGTAAATCTTTATGGGTTTTTATTTTGAAATATTGTTTGAACAAATCAAAAGAGAATGCTTGATCTGGAACAATATCGATAATGGTAATGTGGTATAAATATTGCGCATGAGAGTTTTCACAAAAATACGACTGTAAGCTTGGATTGTCAGTGATGATTGTATCTTGTATGTTTTTTCCAAAAAACAATCTTTGGAATTCAAGGTCTGGTTCCTCGTCGCCGACTTTAATCCATAGATGCGCTTTGTAATCAAAGACCGGGTTTTTTTTATGATTGATTAAGGCAATTTGTACATAGATCCAATCGCCTACTTGGATACCTTTGTTTGGGTCATGCTGTTTGCCAGCCAGTTCTTCATCTTGTAAAAATGACATCACTTGTTTGTCGATATCGCGATATTTTTTACGTGGTGTTGGCTTAAAAGGTAAAAACTTCCAACTTTGCATGTATAGTTCTTTGGGAGCATACCCTTCAAACAGATAGGTCAGGTTTCCTTGTGCGTCGATTTGGACGTCTCTGAGCTCAGGTATTCCAACGAGCACTATTTTATTGTTTCTCATGTGCTGTAATAATGCGTTGATACCAAAAAATTTAAGCCCCATGTCTTTCAGATGACTGACGATTGGGGCTTTAAAATGCTCTTGGATGTATGTTAATGGAGCGAGTCCTTTTTTAAATCCGGCAGGGTGCATAAAATCTTGATGCTTTTCGGTTGCCAAAGATAGAAAAGGTTTTGTGATCTGTGCGGGCACAGATACTTTAAAAAAATAACTGTTGCTTGAAGATGCAGGATCAATCAGACAACAGATTTTATCACTTTGTACCATTACAAACTCCTTTTTATTGGTACAAGAGAAGGGACTTGAACCCCCACTCCCTCTCGGGAACTGGATCCTAAGTCCAGCGCGTCTACCATTCCGCCACTCTTGCACTCAATTAACTTAGGATAACGTTGTAATAGTATGCATAAATTTAAAAAATAGACAAGGGGATTATAAAGCTTTTAGTTCAGCTTTCTTTTTTTCACCCAATGAATCTATCTTTGCAACAAAGCTATCAGTTAAATCTTGTAATGTTTTGCTTAAACGTTTTTCAAAATCTTCTGATATCTTGCGGCCTTTTTGAGCTTCTTTTACAAAGTTTTGCACGTCTTTGCGTACATTTCTGATATCGATTTTGCTTGTTTCCATTTTTTGACCAACCACTTTGCTGAGTTCTTCTCGGCGAGTTAGGGTCATTTTTGGAATTTCAAGACGAATGATATCGCCATCAACGATAGGTGTTAAGCCAAGGTGTGATGCGTTGATAGCGCGTTCGATATCGCTGATAACGCCTTTGTCCCATGGTTGAATAGTCAACATGTTGACATCTGGAGCAGCAAGTGAAGCAATATCTTTTAAGCGCATCATGCTACCACCATAGCATTCAACTTTGATCTCATCGATCATAGTGATTTGAGCTTTTCCGGTACGTACGCTTGCTAATTCTTTGTCAAAATGAGCAAGTGATTTTTCCATTTCGGCAGTGACTATTTTCTCAAAGCCTTTTATGTTACCTTCTTCAATAATAATCGGCGTCATATAATATCTCCTTAAGCACCAATTTCAAAACGAGCAAACTGTTTGATGCGAATATTTTCGCCTGTTTTTGCAGAGATTTCTTTTAATAAATCTTCAATTGTTTTTTGATCGTCTTTTACAAAACATTGTTTAAGCAATGATACGTCGCTTGCAATTTTAGCCATTTTACCTTCAATGATTTTTTCAATCATATTTGCAGGTTTGCCTTGATTTTTAAGCTGTTCTATTGCGATTTCTTTTTCTTTTGTTAAGTACGCTTGATCAACTTGTTCAGGTGATACGCATACTGGTTTCATAGCAGCGATGTGCATAGCAACATCTTTTGCGAAATCTTTAAGATCTTGTGTACGAGCAACAAAGTCTGTTTCGCAATTTATTTCAACCAAAACACCCATTTGGTCGCCTGGGTGAATATATGAAACAACGACACCTTGAGATGTAGCACGATCAGCACGTTTATCAGCAAGGGCTGCGCCGCGTTTACGGAGTAACTCGATTGCTTGTGAGATGTCGCCATTTGCTTCTTCTAAAGCTTTTTTGCAATCCATCATACCAAGACCGGTTATGTTACGTAATTTTTGTATAGATTCTAAAGATACTTTTGTCATGAGGTTTTATCCTATGTTTTGTTGCCCTGTGGGCACATATTCAATCTTTATGTATGTCGTATTTTGAGTAGTTGATGTGATAGTTACACCTACTATTAATAGTTTGCCAAAAATATGAGGTTTTGGCAAAAAAACAGTTTTCTCTTTTGTCTAATTACAAAAACATAAAAATTTATTTCTTTTGATTTACTGCGTTAGCGTTTACAATCCGGTTGTTACAATCCGATTGTTATTTGTTTGCAACATTGCTGGGTCAACTCAGGCCCCTTCATTTGCCAAAAACAAATGAAGGGCAGGCGTGGTCTAGGCCTTTAAGTGGTTTTGTCACCACTTAAAAAACGGGCATCTAAGGAGGTATCCTTAGATATCCTCTAAGGCTATCTCATACAATTTACTAAATATTTTTTCCTACCAAAAAAATATTTTAAACGTAAATCGTAACGGATAGCTGGTCGAATCTTTTTTATAAAAGGTGAACAAAGTTTACGTAGAATATTTATCAATCTTACAAGCGAACACATATTGCACATAAAACTTTCGGGCGAATTATTCGTCACTTAAAAGTGTTAGACAAGTATTTTGAATTATTTTTAATGAAAAACTTGCCGACCCAGCTATCCGTTGTGATGCAGCCGTTAAGTATTTTTCTTCATGAAAAATACAAGGCGAAGCGCAACATGATAGCGTCGGGGATATCTAAGGGTGCCCCCTTAGATGTCTGTTTCCCAAGTGGTGACAAGACCATTTGGGGGCCATGTCAACGGCCTGAGTTGACCCAGCGATGTTGCAAACAATAATCAATCGGATTGTAACAACCGGAGGTGACGCAAGAAAAAATTTTTATGTTTTTGTAATTAGACAAAACAAGCTATTGATATCAACAAAATGTAATTTAAAAAATACTTACAACTCAATTTCTTGATACCTTGGCATCAACGCAGTTTCTTTATCATCTTCATCAACATCTTGGTGAGAAACCATAGCCTTTTTGGCAATTGCTTCCTGTTCTTCTAATCGATATTTTTTGATCCGTTCTTCTCGCTGTTTTTTGTATAGTTCGAGGCGTTTTTTGATTTTTTTTAAGGTGCGACCAGCTCCGTGGATACGTTCTGGTTTTTTAAGAGTGGGTTGTGACGAGGTAGATTTTTCAGAATGTTTAAATCTTTTGATTTGCAATTGCGTCGTAGCGTTTTTTGGGTGGGTAGATTTTTGCACAAGGTGTGTACGTTGGTGGTCAACAGTGTCATCGTATGGGCGTTCACGATCAAAATCGCGAGTGATGGTATTGTCGGGCCATATGGTTACAGAGATATTAATATCAGCAAACATTGCAATGATGTTTTGCATAATGAGTGAACGTACTTTTTGAGGCGCTAGGTTAAGTTCGAGCTCTGCAGCTTGCACGATAAATTGTGAATTGAGACTATCCCAGTGACTGCGCAGTTCACGTTGATGTTTTGTGACTTTTTCTTCAAGCATTTCAAGTGTGATCAGTTGTTGTAAAGGAATCGAATCTGAAAAAAAGCTACTTGATGATTGAGTCCGTGATAGGTTGATATCTGGGCACAAAGATGTTGTCACTGCAAGTACAGTGCATAGAAGTACACGGTTTATCTTCATACTACTCTCCTTTTTTGGCTGTTACATGGTATCAAGTGGTGTTATACCCATGATGTAAAAAGCTGTTTGTAATGTTTTTTGCGTGACATTGACGATTGCAAGTCGATGTTGTGTCGTAGCAGGATTATCAGTGTCAATAATTCGTTGTTGGTTGTAGTACGCATGGAAAAGATGTGATAATTCATAGGTAAAGTGAGCAAGCAAATGAATCTGATGATTTTGAGCTATTTGTGGTAACAAATATTTGAGTTGGCAGATTTTTTTCAAAATCAATTTTTCAGATTGGTTGCACGTATCAAGTGTTACGTTTGTATGATCAATGCCAGCTTCCATAGCTTTTTTTTGAATGCTCATGGTTCGAACGTGTGCATATTGGATATAAAATAATGGATTTTCATTGCTTTGTTTGAGTGCAAGATCGATATCGAATTGTAATTCAGCATCTGCTTTGCGGTATAAAAAGAAGAATCGAGCAATGTCTTTACCTACTTCTTGGATCACTTCTTCAAGTGTTACCATGTTGCCAGTTCTTTTGGACATACGGACAGGTTGACCATCTTTAAGTACGTGCACCAGTTGATATAAAATAACGTGGAGATGTTTGTGATCGTATCCCAATGCTTGCATGATAGATTCAAGTCGTATTTTGTAACTGTGATGATCATGTCCAAGTACCATGATCAATTGCTCGTAACCACGGTCTAATTTATCAATCAAATATGCTACATCGGCTGCTACGTAGGTTAGTTCTCCGTTTGCCTTGCGCATGACACGGTCTTTATCGTCACCAAAGGTGGTTGATCTAAACCATAAAGCGCCATCTTGTTCATAGGTGTGACCAGATCGTACAAGGCGGTCGAGTGCTTGTGTGATTTGTCCGTGATCATGTAAACTTTTTTCAGAGAACCATTGATCAAAAATGATGCCATAATTTTCAAGTGTGATTTGCAGCTGTTGGAGCAAATGCATTTTTGCATAATTTTGAAAGAAAGTTTCAGGTTCTAGTTCTAGATTTTTGCCAAATTCAGTTACACAGTTTTGTGCTAATTCTTCAAGGTACAAACCGTGATATGCATCTTCAGGTAAGCTGACATCATGACCTAGTTGTTGCAAGCATCGTATTTTGAATGAATGACCTAATTTTGTAATTTGTGCACCAGCATCATTGATATAAAATTCTTTGTGTACTGAGTTACCCAAAAACGTTAGGATGCGTGCAAGAACATCGCCTAAAATGCCATTTCTTCCGTGGCCTACGTGCATCGGTCCTGTTGGGTTTGCGCTGACAAATTCAAGATGGATGGATGCTGGTTGTATGTTTGGTTTAAAAAATTCGTGTTGTTGCTGTGTTATCTGTGATGAGAGATCATTAAACCATTGATCATGTACAAAAAAGTTTAAAAAACCAGGCCCTGCGATTTCAATTTTTTGCACCAAAGGATGTTGGAATTGATCAACTATTTGTTGAGCAAGAACTTTTGGATTACATTTTAGTTGTTTTGCTGCAATCATTGCAACGTTGCTATTGATATCGCCAAACAAACTTTTTTCTGGATCGGTGTTAAGTTCAAATTGTGCATGAGTTATGAGATTTGCAGGAATTTCTAATGTGTGCAAAAACGTATCAAAAGAGCTCTTTAACTGTTCAAAACTGTTCATGGGCAGTATACCTTGCGTAGGGAAACTGGTTAATCATTCATCTATAGTTTAAAACAAACTATAAATTTGTCATCTTCGTTGCGTTTGTTGGTGTTGTTGTTGTAAATGTTGTTCAATTCTTTCTGCTACGGCTAGGGTATCTTGAATTTCTTGGTTAAGAGCAGAGCTTTGTCGCTGTAAGGGTGTGTTAGTGCTTGGGCATAAAAAGCAAAGATCTCGTTCGACATGGTTAGAGTAGAGCAGTGATGCGTATTGAATAGCCCGTTCATGATCATCGGCTGTTACTTGTGCACCATGTTCGAGCAATATTTCGATCGCAGCAATTGATTTGTGGCTGATTGCTTGTTCAATGGGCCGTTGTCCATTCAGAGGTCTGTTGACAATGCCGCTGCCTTCGCTGCGGATAATGTGTCTCATGCGCAGTTGATCGCCGTATGCAATCGCTTGGAAAAAATGGCCCGTTTTACCTTGTAGTTCTTGTACTGTTTGTGTAACTTCAATTTGGTTTTTGACACGTGTCTGCATAGGTATTTTTGAGTTAGATTCAATTGTTTTTTTCATGAATTCTAAACAAGCATAGGCATTTTGTTTGCATGCATGATTGTCAGGTTCTAAAGCATATAATAGGGCAAGCTTTTGAATGTGTTGAGGTTGAATCTGTACCATATCCTGTTGCAACATGTTCAGGCATGCTTGGTATTGCCGGTTAAGCAGTAACAGTTCAAATTTTTCAATAGCAGAAATGTGTAGGTTTACATGAGATAGTTTTTCATAGTGCGCCATTGTTTGTTTATGTTCTTGATATGAAAACGAAAGAAGCTGTGCGCAACAGATGAAAATAATAGTCCATGTTACCATGAGAATTCTCCTTGAATAGGAAGGATGCCTTTGTATGTACGTACAAGTCAAATCTATCGATATTGCGTATGGTAAATCAAGTGATTGGGAAATGGTTGTGGTGTAATGTTGACTCAATCTGGGTTGGGCGTATTCAGGAATTAATTTTTGTAGTATACTAACAAGTACTATGGAAAGAAAAAAAATAGCAGTATTAGTTTCGGGTGGTGTTGATAGCTCCGTTGTTTTAGCATTGCTCAAACAGCAGGGTCATGACGTTACCGCATTCTATTTAAAAATTTGGTTAGAAGATGAGCTTTCGTATCTGGGCATGTGCCCATGGGAGCAAGATCTTGAATTTGTCCGCGGTGTGTGTGACAAGCTGGATGTACATCTTGAAGTTGTTTCTATGCAACAGGTGTATCATGATCGCGTGGTTGCTTACATGATCCAAGAAATCAAAGCAGGCCGTACGCCTAATCCGGATGTGCTGTGTAACCAGTATGTAAAGTTTGGTGCTTTTTACGACGTGATCGGTTCTGATTATGATTATGTTGCCACAGGTCATTATGCACAAATTGAACATACACCAACGGTTTCTATCTTGAAAAAAGGCAAAGATCCAGTCAAAGATCAAACCTACTTTTTAGCGTACCTATCACAGCAACAACTGCGCAAAGCATTATTCCCGATTGGTCACTTGGAAAAATATGAAGTGCGCGCTTTAGCCGAGCAGTTTGAACTGCCAACGGCAAGCCGTAAAGATTCACAAGGGATTTGTTTTTTAGGTAAATTTAATTTTGCAGATTTTGTAAAAGCTCATGTAGGTACCAAAAAGGGTGATCTGATTGAGTATGAAACTGGTCAGGTGCTGGGCCGTCACGAAGGCTTTTGGTTTTTCACCATTGGGCAACGACATGGTATTGGCCTTTCGGGTGGTCCTTGGTACGTGGTTTCAAAAAACAGTGAAAAAAATCAGATCTTTATTTCGTGCAATTATCGCGATGTTGCGCAGCATAAACAGGGCATGCAGGTGTCACGTTTTAACTGGAATCAAGGTAGCGTAGCAGACAGGACAGAGCTTGATGCTCGGTTTCGACATGGTCCGGCGGTGCATCCATCAACAGTGCACAGTGACGCTGACAGAGTAACCATTACATTGCATCAGGAAAGCAGCCAAGGAATAGCAACAGGGCAATTTGCCGTGCTGTACGATGGTGATGTATGCCTAGGCGGCGGTGTGATCGATCAAGCTTTTTAAGCAAGAAAAAAGGCCACGGATTTTAAACCGTAGCCTTTGTATCGTAATGTCTTTAGAGTGTTTATACAGCTATTTTTTTAGCAGAATCAAGCTTTTCTTGAACAGAATCAAACTTTTTTTTAACAGAATCAAGCTTTTGTACATCTTCTTCAGTTAATTCTTCTTGATTTTTTAATAGATCATTGAGAGTTGTTTCGAATAATTTTTGTTCGTTATTACTTAGCTTATCAAAATTTTCTGATAAGTAACTTAGAGCATTTGTAACAAAGTGTTTGTTTGGATTCGTTAAATAAAAAAGGTTTGTGCTAATTGTTTTTTGTTGCTCAGTTAATTCAGTTTTTGGTGCATTGGTGGTTACTTCTGTAATAGGTGCGGCTGTTTGTATATTGGTTGGTGATTGTACATTATCTTTCTGAAATCCTGCGAAAGTTTCGTCGAAATTAGCTTTAGGTCTATAAGTTGGATATGTTGCTGTTGAGGTGTTCGATTCCGTAAAATCTGTTTCTGTTGTTTGTCTTACTGGCTGAGGTGTTGTACCAAGAGCATAAGGTGTTTCAGTTGTTGATCGTGAATTGTCAAGTTCTTGGAAGACTTCATTGATACGAGCTCTTTCTGAAGGTTTTAACAATTTCCAATAATCAGGTTTTTTTAATGTATTTATAGCATTCAGACGGAGTTGCTTTGATTTTGAAGAGTCATTTACAATCTTCATAAAGTTTTCTATGAGAACTGCGTGTCGCTCTTCATTGTTAGATGCGTTTGGTGATGTTGGTTCTGAAGAGATAGGTTCGTTTTTTGGTGTATCTTCTGGTCTATTCGCGAGTGTTTCATTAAATTGATACGTATCAGATTCTGGTGTATAAAATTCTGCTTTGCCTGTGTCGGTGTTGTAGATAATTTGTTTGCCTGTTCTAAATACAGTATTGTTTAAATCTGTATAAAATTTTTCAAGTTTGTCGTTATATTTTTTTTCGATCTCTATTTTGTGTTCACGACGTTCTAAGTTGTATTTATGTCCTAATTGATTAATTCCTTCTGACAGATCATTTAATCTTGTTATTTCTGTGTTTGTTTTTAAAAGTAGTAGATTTAATGAGGTTTTATCGTTACTTGGTAAAACTTTTGCAAAATCATTTAATGTCGTTTGGATGTCTGATAAGTTTGTTTTTTTATCGAGTATTGACTGGGTTAGTTTTTTGTATTCATCTGTGTTTCTTAAATTAGAGCCTTTAGGTGCAATACTGTTGAGTGAATCTTTGATATTTTTTACGATTTGTGCGCGTGCTTCACTTTGGTCGCTTAGGAATTGTTTTTGTGCTGTTTCAAGTGTTGTTTGTTGTGCTACTAAAGCTTGCGAATCACTTTTTAATTCTTTTTGGCGAGCGTCATTAATAGAATCGGTAAAGCGGTTAATATACTTTAACTGAGCTTTGTCTGATAAACGACTGAAAGCTTCTTTTTCTTGTTCGTTAAGTACTGTTTCAGAGTCTCCTCTTAAAACTTTGCGGGTATAGCTGTCGATGCTTTTTTTAGCTGTGCGGCCGTCAAAGAATAGGTCATTAAAAAAATCTTTTACTTTTTTCCATGTTGTACGAGTGTCTTGTGGGCGATCTATTCGGATAGAGTTGCCATCGATTTTTGGTGAGTAGTGTAGAGTTGTACGGTTGGCAAATCTTTTTTGGTTTTCAAGTTCTAGATCTTTAGCGCGTAACTCTGCTGCACGTTGTTGCTCTTCATATTCAGGCATCGTTGGCCTTGATGATTCTGTTGAGCGGCGAAAGCCAAAAGTGTCGTCTTTAAAAAATGAACCATCAGGTTCGCCAACACCATAATTCATACTGGTTAAGCTGATCAGGGCAGCAATGAGCGTATATTTTTTATTGATTTGCATGAGTTACTCTCCATATTAAAACTACTTCCTTGGTATCTACAGTATTTCATAAACGCGGTGTAAAAATAAAGAGTTTGATTAACTTTTTGAGCGTAAAGCTTAAAAAAGGGGCGCTTTTGGCACCCCTTGATCGTAATGTATGACTTAGTTTTATAATAAAATAAAATTCAGAAAGTCTTTAAGGTTTAATAGATGTTCTTTGTTGTTCTCTTATCTTTGAAACAATATTTTGTCGCATTGTAGATAACGTTTTATAGGCAGGGTCATTTTTTATGAGGTTTGATAAAGCTCGATTTACAATCTTTAATAATATTACATCATTAATTGGTTGATTATCTTGTATAGTCTCAGAAGATGATTTGATTTTATCTAGAATTTCACTAGGTGTGCTGTTAGTTGAAATTTCAGGTGTAATTTTATCTGCAATCCATGTGTAGTAGTTGTTAGCAAGCGTTGTAGCATCCATTCTGCCTTCACGGCCGTTTGGTAAAAAGTGAACTGATGCAACCTTGTCTAACGCTTTGGCAAAGTCAGGATCTGCTGGATTGATTTGTGACATATCAACTATGTCATAGGTTGGATACTTTACACCATTTACGACAAGCGGCATAAGGACTTCGTTTGGTGTCAGGCTACGCTCTATGGTTTGGCGTATGAGTTCTGAATGAGTATCTAAAATTGTAGCTTGTGTATTTAATGCAGAGATTTGATTTTCTAATTGCGATTGCTCAGAGAAATCTAAACCTTTTTCGGTATCCATAGCACTTAATTTAGTTAAGAGTTTAGTTTTTTCTGTGGCAATGTTTTTGATTTTTATATCATTTTCTTGCGTAAGTTCATTTAAAATACGTTCTTTTTCTTTGGTTGTTAATTTTGTGATATGCATTTCTAAAGCTTGTTGTTCTTCAGTAGTTTGTTGTTCTTCAGTGCTGAGTTCAGATGTTGAATCTTTTTTGATCAATCGTCGAGCTTCTTGGTAGTCACGATTTTTGTTTAAAGAATCGTTGATAGCATCGACAGCTTTTTTTGCAGTAGCTGAAAATTGTTTTTTAGTTGCATTGAGTTTTTCTTTTACAGTTTGAGCAGATCTTGCTACAGCTTTGCTTGTTGTGCCGAATTTTTCACGAGCTTTTCGACCAAATTTATTGAGGTAGCTTTCACGAGCTTCTAACACCTCTTTATAAGCAGCAGATAGTTCAGGGTCATTGTTGAGTATGTAGTCTGCTTGCTCGGCAGAAACGTTGTTTAAGATAGCTTTACCTGTTGGTAAACCTTTGATTATTCTGATTGCTGACAGAAGAACATTAGGTTTAATTGATTGTAATGCGGTTTGTATATATTTTGGTTGTCCTGTAATAGTAAGATAATTTTTTAAAAAATTTTGTGCTTGGTCAGGAGTCCAATTTGGAGTATTTGTTAATGCTTTATTGATGTTTTCAGATAGTTTGCTTGGTATTGTTTTAATCGTGTCACGTGCTGAGCCCAAAGCTTCACGTGCTCGTTGTATGCCTTGTACGGTATTAGTGGGAATTTTTCTACTTAAGGTATTAAAATGGCTTTCACGTTTTTCAAGTATCGATCTATCTCCAGGTGATAAATCAATATTTGGTTGATTTAACATATAATTAGCTTGATCCGCAGAAGTTCTTTGTAAGAGTTCAGTTTTCACACCTGGTGATAGATCTGTATTTGTACGTACGACTTCGTACATTGTTACAGGTGAAATGTATTCAGTTTTTAAAGCTTTTAAATATTCAGGTTTTGCAGTGATTGCTCTGATTTGTTCAGGTTTGAGTGCTACAGTTTGAGCTTCTGATAACTTTTTAAATGTATCAAGCGGAATATTTGTGATATCGTTGCCTATTGACTTGATTTCACGTTGGCCAAGTTTTGCTAAATCCGTAGGTTGCATTTCAAAAATTTTCTTTATAGCATCAAGATTTTGTTTGATTTGTAAAAAGCCACGTTCTTGTTCTTGTTCTTGTTCTTGTTCAAGTTGAGTACGGCGTTGAGTTTCGAGGTCTTCTTTGCTTTGTCGTGATCGTTGGTTTATTTCATCACGTATTCGTTGTTCTTCTTGGTTTTTTTGAGATTCGTTGAAAGCTTTTAATTGTTCTACTTTTTCTCTTTGTACTTTTAATTGTTCTACTTTTTCTGTTTGTACTTCTACTGAGCTTTGTATAGAAGGTTCAGCTGTATCGGATGCTTCAAGGGGTGGTGGTGTTCCTGGGTCGCCAGCAAACATTGGCGCAAAGTTTAATAACATAACTGATAGCATGATAGATTTACGTATTTTTTTATAGAAACTCATTATAGACTCTCCCTAATTTTTGACATCCATATGTTTTCAGGTTGTCATAAGTTTGATTGTTTTTGCAATAGTTTTTATTTTTAATAGAAAACTCGGTGCAAAATTTTAAGAAAACGACTAGTAATTCAATAGGCTCTGTGTTACAGTTATGGCGCATACTCAAAAGCATAAAAAATGCATGTGCTTTGGGCTGCTAGAGGAGTTGTTGCTATGATGATTCAAAAAAAATCTTTTTATGTCGTTGCATTGGCATTATCTATGTTTCAACTGTTACAACCAGAACCAACAAAGTTGAGTGATGTGGGTAAGGCAGTTGTAGCAGTTTCTGTACCAGTTGCTTATATGTATCTTCGCCCTATCGTACTTCAGTCGCGTCCTGTTGCCTTGCTTAATGGCGCAGTGATATCTAGTTTGCCTGGTGAAAAAAATTCGATCGTCGATTGGTTTACATGGCAAAGTCAGCCTAAAAAAGAATAATAATAAAAAAAGAGTTCAGTAATTAGTTTAAGTAAAGGAGTTTTTTATGTTCAAAAAAAATACATTAGTCTACAG
>JAGOTL010000049.1 GCA_018061805.1 Candidatus Babeliales bacterium | reverse complement strand
AAGGCTACACACACATATTCCCAAAAATAATAATGCTAAAATAATAACATTTGTTTGAGTTCCGTATTTGGCGTAGAAATATACATTGCTATAACCAATAGCCAGTGCGCATAGTTGTCCGAATAACGCTATGGGTGTCTGTGGTACAATAATGCTGTTAAAAAAGATATGTATAGTGTTGCCGCGTATATATGCTAGTGCTGTGAGCAACATATACCATACAGTTGCGCTACATAGTGCAAATAAGAAAAAAGTGCTGACATTGAGTGTGTAGAATTGGTTATGATTTGCAGATGATAAAAACCAGTCTCGGGGAAACAGCATAATCAGTAAAAAATTAATCGGGTTGCCGCACGCGCTGATGAGAAACCAAAATAGTAGATTGATTTTTGATATTTTTTGATGATTGCAGCATGATTGCATAGACTACTCCTTGGATAAGATGATAAAGATATTGTTTTGTATGTTACTATGATTTTTTAGGGTTAATCAAGTATTGCATACTCAGAGTTTTGTTTTTATGTATAATGCGACATGAAGGTTTTTTAGGGTACGTGTCGTTGCTTTTAATGTAAAGGATTTGTCTTATGAAGCATGCAAAAAGTATTGTTTGGTTTCGACAAGATTTACGGTTAGCAGATAATCCTGCTTTGTATGCAGCATCGCAGCAAGGATCGTTTTTACCTGTGTTTATTTTGGATCAACAAGGAGCAGGTGATTTTTCATTAGGAGCATCATCTTCGTGGTGGTTGCATCATAGCTTACAATCATTATCCGACAGTTTAGATGGAAAGTTACACTTAGCGGTAGGTGATAGTGAATCAATTTTAAAACAGCTGGCCAAAACGTTGCAGGTTGAAGCGGTATATTTTAATCGTTGTTATGAACCGTGGATGATACATAAAGATGAAAAAATTATAAAAACATTAGAAAAAATGGGTGTTGCGGTACATGTTTCGCATGGTTCTTTGTTATGGGAACCAGATGCTATACATAAGTCCGATGGTACGCCGTATAAGGTTTATACAGCTTTTTTGAAAAATGGTTGTATGGCTGCACAGCCTCCTCGTCAATGTTTTGCTAAGCCAAAAAATATGGATATAGTCTCGAGCAAAGATTCTGTTAAGGTCGATGCTTTAAAATTATTACAAAAAGATGCAGAAATAGATCGATTAGATTCTTATTGGTTGCCAGGTGAGGCTAATGCTCATAAACGTTGTAAGATTTTTATAGAGCAACGTCTTGCTCATTATAAAATTGGTCGAGATTTTCCAGCCCAGGAAGCCGTTTCTCGACTTTCTCCACATCTTCGGTTTGGTGAAATTTCTGTGCACTATCTTTGGTGGCAGGTACAAGAAAAGGGATATGATTTTGCAACGGGTGATAATGTTAAACATTTTTTAAAAGAGTTGGTATGGCGTGAATTTGCATATCATGTTTTGTATCATAATCCGACCATGCCGCGTGAAAATTTGCATAAAAAGTTTGATGCAATGTTGTGGCGTGATGATAAAGGCTTCTTGCAGGCTTGGCAGATGGGACAAACAGGTTATCCGATTGTAGATGCTGCAATGCGTGAATTATGGAATACAGGTTACATGCACAATCGTATGCGTATGGTCGTCGCATCATTTTTAGTTAAAAATCTGATGATTCACTGGCATAAGGGTGAAGATTGGTTTTGGAATTTATTACTCGATGCAGATTTAGCAAGTAACAGTTTTAATTGGCAGTGGGTAGCTGGATGTGGTTATGATGCAGCACCTTATTTTAGGATTTTTAATCCGGTGTTGCAAGCTAAAAAATTTGATCCCCAAGCAAAATATATTCGACAATGGATTCCTGAAATTTCAAAATTACCAGACAAATATATTTTTGAACCACATAAAGCACCTGAAAGTATATTATCAAATGCTGGAATTGTTCTAGGTTCGACATATCCAAAGCCGATTGTTGATATAGATGTATCAAGAAAGCAAGCTTTAGATAACTTTAAAAAGTTGAAGTAGTCAGAGGTATATCTACAGCGCCATATTTTTTGAGTATAGCAAGAATATCATTGATCCATGGATAAGATAAAATATGGTTGTGTAGACAATCAAAGCATTGATCGTTATGTTCTGTGTGTTGTGAACATGGGATTTTATGGTTTTTTGCAAGTATCGTAGGTATCGTTGCTTGCCATTCTGTTATTGTGTCTATAATGTATTTAATTTTCTCTGGATTTTGCAGTATGTTTTTGCAGAAAAGTGTGCAGATTCGTAATATTTTTAATGATGGTCGGTAATAGTCAGATAGATCTTGAGTGCTAATTATATCGTTTGTATACATGTTTGCGCAGTTTTGCAGTGCATGTTGAAAAGATTGCCATGCCAGGGGTTCGTTTGGATGTTGATCTAGATAGAGATACATATCGGTCAGTGCTTGATCAGCGAAGTGATTTATAGCAAATATAAGTGGCTTAGAGTTGTATGGATATTGTATACCACTATATTTAAAATCGAGTAGTTGATGTTGATCTAATAGTTCCAAGACTGTTGTGGGGCTGTTTTTATCTAAAACAGTATAAAATGTACTCGTGTTTCTTTTTATAGCGTCAAATAAAGCATCGGCATATTCTTGTTTTTGTGACGTTAGACGCGGTTGTTGTTGAGATAAATTTTCATGTAATAACGGTAATATAGTATGATGCAAAGTATGTCTTGTGAATAATTGTCGATAGAAAGCAACTTGAGGATTTGGGTTTGTGCGTATTTCATGAGGATGTAGTAATGTTGCTAAAGGTTCTGCATTATGTTGATAGCGCCATAT
>JAGOTL010000025.1 GCA_018061805.1 Candidatus Babeliales bacterium | reverse complement strand
ACCTAACAGAACAAAACAACAAACTTGTTATTGAAGATGATTTCGGTTTACCTTCTGACAGAAAAACTGAACAAAAGCATCTTAAACAAACCCAAGTAATCTTAGAAATCTTTGATCAATACATTGACTCTATGTTACCAGTTCTTGAAAAATTCTTTACCAAGTGGGATCCAGAAGCATTACAGATCGCAAAAGAACTTGAAGCAAAAACTGTAAAAGCTCAAAAGGACACCAAAGAAGCTCAAATGCGTCGTCCGTCTATGGATGCTCGTCCAACTCAACCGACTCCCTATACAACCAACCAACCAAGTTCATCTTCTGGGTACAATCAAGCTGGTTACTATCCAAATGATTATGGAGCATATGACCAATATTACCCTCAAGAAAATAATCAATTCGAAGATTTCAGTGGTGGTAGCAAAGGTGGCGGTGGCGGATCCGCTGCACCGTCAGGCAAACCTGTAGAAGCTAAAACTCCTACAACACCTGAAGCTCCAAAAGTTGATGCGAAGAAAGCAGCCGCAAAAGAAACCTACGAAGGTGTTGTCGAATCTTTAGAAGATCACTTAGACATATTTGGTGAAGAATATACCGAAAAAGTTAATGAATTCTTTGATAATGAGGCATATCCTCAATACCAACCTTATCCTAAGGTGAAAGATGATAAAACATTTCAAACCCGAGATCCTCAGCCTTTTGAACTGGGGGAAACAAAGGATTGGGTAGCGGGAGTATGTAAACCTGCTATAGCAAGCATATTTGAAACTTCCAAAAACACTATTAAACGTGAAATAACATCCGCACATAGCGTTATCTCTGATATTAGACAGTCACTCAAATCTATGGACGCTGACACATTAAAAAAATTATCAAACAACTCTAAATTAAATGCTCTTGAAGAACGGTTTAATAGCTACAGCGATAAATACGATAAATTCATGCAAGATCTCGAGACGACGTATGCATCTAACATAAATAAATTAAACTCCGATCAAACAGCACAAAAAGATTATGCTGACGTACATTCAAACTTTACGCGTGATCTACGTGAAATTTTAGGTGAGCCACTCAGCGAAATTAAAAACGAATTCTCTGTACTTAAACATAAAATTCGTCGCGAAATTAGAAATAAATCAAAATAACAATCCTTTTAACAATCCTTATTTTGATATTAAAAAATAAAAGAGGCACATTGAAAATGTGTCTCTTTTTCATTATAAAAAAGAGTTATATAAATCCCCCGCCCAGCCCACCTACGCCAAAGGGGGATTTATATAACTCTTAGAAAATTGACTATCGATACAAGAACAAAGTTGAGTCTTGTAATGTAACCTACTGGTTCAAAACCTCTTGGCAACGGACACAAAGTCCATCTTCAGCAGCTTGAATATTCCACTGCCAACAGCGTGGGCATTTTTCACCCATAGCTTTTTCAACAGTTACAAAAACACCAGGCACTACCTCGCGCATAGTCGTCAGCGGTGCTGTTTCGACTTCAAATTGAGATACAATACACAACTCTTTCATAAACGCAGCAAAATCCTGTTTATTAAAATGTAAGAGTAACGCATTAATCTGTTTTAACAACTCAACATCTGCAATATGCAATGTAACACGCGCATCCAAAGAATGGCGCACTAAGCCTTGTTCACGAACTGCTTCCAACGCTTTTAATATCGCACTACGAATCTCTGTTATTTTTTTCCAAACATCATCATAATTCAGCGCGACTTGAACAGATGTCATCGTGTTTTGCAAATGGTACGGTTGAGCATCAGAATTATATAAAGACATAATCTTTTGATACAATTCTTCCGTTACGTCAAACGTCTGCATATGAATAGAATCTTGACCTTGTTTTTTATAATGATCAAAAACCTGCTCAGCTGTAAACGATAAAATTGGCGCCATCGTCGTTGTCAAAACATGTAAGATGCGATAACAAACTGTCTGAGCACTACGACGTGCAATGCTATCTGGTTGCTCAACATACAAACGATCTTTAATAATATCTAAATAGAATGCACTCAAATCTTTAGAACAATAATCTGCCAAGCTATGAAACACAGCCGTGACATCTCGATTTTTATACGAAGCTTGAACATCAGCATTAAACTGGTTCAATCGCGTCAAAGCATATTGGTCAACACCATACATACGCTCAACATAAACACCATCTCGTTTCATATCAAAATCATATAAATTCGAAAGTAAGAATCGACACGTGTTACGAACTTTACGATACACCTCAGAAACGTTTTTCAAAAGTGCCGCTGAAACAACAGGATCACTATCATAATTATTACTTGCAACCCAAAGTCGTAATCCGTCAGTACCTACCTGATCAATAATCTGAAAAGGTGTCACCACGTTACCAAGCGACTTTGACATTTTTTTACCCTGTTCATCAACGGTAAAACCATGTGTCAAAATTTCATGCATAGGCGCTACTTCTTCAAGCACAAGGCCTGTTAAAAGAGAGCTTTGAAACCATGCACGATGTTGATCTTTACCCTCAAGGTACATGTCGGCAGGAAATGCTTGATCTTTATTTCCAACCAAAACAGCCCAGTGACTGACCCCAGATTCAAACCAAACATCTAAAATATCAAATTCTTTACCCAAATTCGTCTGATGACAAGACGGACACTGGTTCACACCAAGCTGGCTGACCGATACTCGATCCCAAAATTCAATACCATCACGAGCAATACCCGCCGCAGCAGATTCTATCAATTCAGAATTTGTAAAAACATGTGCACAGTTTAAACAATGCAATGCAGGAATTGGAACTCCCCAGGTACGTTGTCGAGACAAACACCACTCAAGTCGCCCTTCAAGCGTCGCTGAAAATCTGTTGCGCCCTGTCTGCGGATACATTTTTAAATGTTCAATGGCAGCCAAAGCACGATCTTTTAAATTGTGTTGCGACAAATCACAAAACCATTGGCTCGTTGCACGAAACATCAAACCATTACGACATCGCCAACAATGTGGATATGAGTGACGTAAAGAACTTTTGAAAAATATACGATCAAGTTCTGCTAATTTTTTTATAACCCAAATCTGTCCATCAGCAATTGGCATACCAACCAACTCAGATGGCATAATGTCAGGACTGTATTTACCATCAACGGTCAATGGTGAATAAATTTCTAAATTATTTTTAATACCAACTTCATAATCCTCAGGACCACAGCCAGGAGCACTATGAACACACGCAGTACCATCTTCAAGCGATACAAAACCATCACCAATCACCGGCACCAATAAATTTGGCACAAATGGATGATGAATCTTAAGACCAATCAAATCTTCTGCAACAAATTTTGCAATCACCGTAGCCGTTGTACCAGCAGTCGCTGCTACCTTTGAAACTAATTCTGATCCCAAAATAACAAGCTTACCATTCATTTCAACCAAGCTGTATGAAGCACCTGGGTGCAACACGACCGCCCTATTGAGCGGCAATGTCCAAGGAGTCGTTGTCCAAATCAACAAACCAACTTCTCGCCCTGCAACCTGAGGAAATAATTTTTGTACATGCTCTTGCTGCATAGGAAATATACAAAAAATCGAAGGATCTTTGCGCTCAGCATATTCTATCTCAGCATTCGCCAAAACAGTCTGACACGAAGCACACCATGGAACCGTTTTTAATTTCTTTTGAATAAAGCCTTGTTTATAAAAAACTCCAAATGCACGAACAATCGCTGCTTCATAAGAGCTTGACATCGTTGTATATGGCTTATCCCAATGCATCATGACGCCTAATTTTTTAAACTCTTCTTTTTGTACGTCAATCCATTTTTGAGCGTACGCGCGACATGCTTTTTTTAATTCTTCTCGAGATAAACCAGATTGTTCTTGTGTAACTTTTAATTCTATAGGAAGACCATGACAATCCCAACCAGGAATCACAGGTACATGCTTACCAGACATACGTTCTGATTTTGTAATAATATCTTTAGCAATCTTATTATATGCATGACCCAAATGAATATGCCCGTTAGCATATGGTGGACCATCATGTAAAATAAATTTTTCAGAACCTGCGTGACAATTAAATGTTTTTTCACTCAATTTCTCATCAGACCATCGTTGCAACATAGCTGCATCTGCCTGAGCAAAGTGAGCACGCAATGGAAAATCAGTCTTTGGCAAATTTAAACTATTTGCATACTCATTTTTTTGTGATTCATCCTGCATGGATTATACCTCTACCAAATAAGAAACATATATTCTAAGAGTATCAAAAAATAACCTTTTTTCCATGCAAGAATACAAAACTCATAGATATGACTTGACACATATGCTACAATACTAAAAAACTATAAAAATAGGGTTTTATAGGGTAAAAACGGGATTAAACTATGGTTATAAATAAAAAAAATAATATATTATCATCTCTATTTCTTACTTTCTTAACAATCAGCATCAACATAAAAACTGCAGACGCAGCACTACCACAAGACTCTTTTGAACAAACAATCAAAAAAATACCATGCAATGTTCTAGGAATACATCAAGCAGTTGAATTATTTGAACAAACAATCAAAAAAATACCTCAAACTGTTTTAGAAATACGTCAAGCAGTTGAATTATTTCACAGCGTACCGCAAGGACCAGATCACCTAAAGCATGCTCATATGTTATTTTATACAATTGAAAGTATGGAATTAAAAGATAAAGAAGCCACAATTATACAAAACTCTCATCTCAAAGTATTGTTAAAAAAACTAAACATCATGCAGTTCACACAGTACGTAGCACAACTACCCCAAACGACTGAAGGTATCAGACACGCGTATACTACGTTTGAAACATTAGCAAAAGATGAATACAAAGAAACGTTTTCAAGCCTATTGTTTACGTTTGTTAAAGATCTCAAACTTCAAGATTTTGATAAAGCTCAACAAGAATTCTACCTAAACAAGATGTTCACACAACTGAGCAATCAACGCCTTGAGGAGTTTGTTACAGAAATTCCTCAAAATATGCAAGGTGTCCAGAAAGCATATAAAAAATTTATCAATCTACCATACCTAAACAATGATCTTTTTTTACAACACGCAACTCGACTCTACGGGGTAATCAAAGGTATATCACTCAATAATCCAGAACACATCAAACAACGGCATACGCTATTACGACACGTTCAAAAAACAATCGTTCCTACAATTAAAGCACAGGAATTACTTGAAGAACCAATGTTTAGCGAAATCATACAAGATTATGTAACGATGTCTCCTCAACAACAGGGTAAACGTTCATGCCAAACACCTCCAACACCCCTCACACTGAAAGCATTAGAACAACACAACCAAATTATTACAACAACTACGCAAGATCATGAGTAATAATATTGATCAGTTTTTACATAACAAAAAAATTGGTGTCTGGGGACTGGGTGTCGTCGGGAAATCCGTCCTTGAATATTTAAAAAATATAACACCTCATGTTCAGATCATGGATCAAAAGAAACATGATACGATAAACGTTATTGTACAAACACCTGAAAATATACAGCGCTTTTTACACGATAATGACATCATAATTCCAAGTCCCGGTATCGTGCTACATGGGTACGAACAATATGCTCACAAATTTGTACAAGAGCTTGATATTTTTTCGTCTCATTTTAAAAATAAAATTATAGCAGTCACCGGAACAGCTGGAAAAACAACTGTTACCACATTCTTACAACAGTTAATCCCTGACGCTGTTGCCGCTGGAAACATTGGGCATGCAATGCTTAATATAATTTCAGATCCACAACCATCTACCGTTGTACTTGAATTATCAAGTTATCAACTACAATATGCTCAAAACTTTGCACCTGATTTTGCACTATGGACTAATTTTTATCCCAATCATTTAGACCATCATAAAACCATAGAAGAATATTTTGACGCAAAATGCTCTCTTCTTAAAAATCAAACTCAATATCAAATTGCACTTCTGCCATGTGCGCTGATTGATCGAATTAAAGAGAATGTATCGCTTAATCAAGCAGTGTTTTTACATAACACGCAAAAACCGTTCCAGCGATATGCGCACCCAGTGTTTTATCAACAAGAAAATAAACTCATTTTAGAAACAAACAATGACATACAGATAATCTTTGATGATATGAGCAAGTTACCGTCAACTACATTTCCTGCTAACTGGATAACCATACTTGCAACGCTCTATCTCAACAATATAAACCTCACAAATGTTGCCTATGATACATTAGTAAATCAACAACACCGAGTAGAATACGTAACAACATTTAACAATGTCAAAATATACAATGATTCCAAATCTACGATCTGGCAATCCACTCAGCAGGCGTTACAAATGTTTCCAAATCAAAAAATCGCGTTATGCATTGGTGGACTCAGTAAGGGTGCAGATAGAACACCGCTTATAGAATATGTTGCACAAAAAAACATTACGCTTTTTTTATTTGGCAAAGAAGCTGACCATTTATCTAAAATATGCGCACAATATAACGTGCCACATTATCAAAGCCCAACGTTAGAAAACGCTGTACAATTATTTAAACAACATCACACAAACTTTGAAACACTCCTCTTTTCACCAGCAGGGTCAAGCTTTGATCTTTTTAAAGATTATAAAGATAGAGGTGATGCTTTCAAAAAAATTATTTCTCATCTTTCCTTGATTTAAGAAAAAATCCTTTTGTAAGATATCTAAAAAAGGAAAACTATAATGATTTCTATAAAAAAAATAGTGTATATTTCTTATGCTATAATAACACTTCACAATGTAACCATAATAGAAGCTGCTAACCCTCATCTAGAAACACCACGTGATTTTTATGCCAAACTTCAACCAAAAATTAATGCGTATCATGATGCCCTAGAGCACATGACGCAAAAAATAAAAAAAGAGGCTTATAATTACGAACAAGAAACACAATATGTACAAGCACAAAAAGATTTAATCAAAAAATATATCGAAGAAATTAATCAACTCAATAACGACTTAACAAAAAGATTTATCCCTATCTTTAGAAGACCTCCTGAATATTTTCAAAACACAACGTCAAACGAAGATCGTATGAGATATGACCAGGATATGGGATACACCGATCGTCAACAATTTGAACAAGCAACGTATCCGTTACGGATACAAATCAAATCATTAACCGATCAACTCACACAGCTTTACAATGACATGCTCCAGCTATTAAACTTTACAGAAACCATACATAACATACCTCTCAAATTTCACGGCACAGAGCAATCAAAAATTATCAAAAACGCACAAGAAAAACTAGAATGGATCGCTTTAAATTTCTCTGAGAAAAATAACATCATACAGCGTTGTGAAAAAAAAATTACTAAACTGATAGAAATCAAAATTATCCAATCATGCGGCTCTGAAATTACAGCACCAGAAGACGAACAGCCAACCTTAAATTTCTTACATGAATTACAAGCGTATAAAGCATGGCTCATAACACATCAAAACGAAGAGACTGATGTCATACTCGACATGATGAAAATATGTACGGACCAAACAGAAAATTCACTCAATAAATTTATAAATTCTCATACGAAAGATCTCTATAAAAAATACTTACAAATTAAAGATTGGCAGAATAGTTTCAACAAAACAGACTTAGAAAGATATATCAAAGAAATATCAGACAATATTGCTTGGCTCAAAGAGCACAATATAAATGGAGTTAGGTTTAAAAACAGCAGTTACAACCTTCGTGATAACAGTCAAATATTACTCAACAACTTACAAAAAAAGTTGGAAGAAAAAAACAAAGAAAAAGTACTCATAAAAAAACAACTACTTAGAGTTCGACCAAAAACAAGTGTCGATAGTTCTACCATCTATCCATCTACAGAATCATCTAATATTCAATCAAGTGAACCTACGTTACCAAAAATTAAAATAAAAAAACCATTAAGACTGCGCCCTAAAGAAACTTCTGACTTGACAGCAGAACAATTCGATATAGAAAAAGAGTCTATATTGTTACCCGCTATCTTAAGCCAAGAAGCACAAGCCTTAGTACCAACACGACCGAAAACTAATCAGTCGCAAAATGTTTCTTTACCAAAAACGTCTCGCTTAATACAAGCACGTTATTCTCAACCGCAACTGAGCGATAATAGCACTGTAACAGAAATGGTACTCTACGATATTAACCCACACGCAACAGAACAAAAATCAGAGTAACTATAAAATAGATTTGACCTATTGAAATAGATGCATATAAACTAATACAAAATGTAGTACTACAATAAGGACTATTTTATGCAAAAGTATTGGTATGTTATATATAGCATATGTCTCAGCTTTTCATACGTAACATATACAAGCCAACGAAGCACCATAGATCCTGATGCTATCATAGCTCTGTGGGACACCTATGAATTAGATATGCCCAATCCAAAAATGATCCTTCACGTGACAGACCCAATGCAAAATTATATCGATATATGCACCAAGATCTTACGCGCGATACATACAAAAATTGAACACATCGAAACAATAAGCAACGATCAAATAAATCACTATAAACACATAGCAACAACAATGATACATTTTCTTACGCAAGAAGTACCCAAGCATGCTCTAGGAAATATTTTACCACCTGCACGCGAACACATACCTGTTATCGACCACGCACGAAAAATCCTTGATGCCATACACCTGGAACTACACAAAAGAGCAATCGCGTTTCAACTACAAGACGCAACCATAAAAATTATGGCTCTTGAAAAAACAATCCGCAACATTACAACGTTAAGCAGTAAAGCTTTGCATGAATCCAAAAAAAAATTACTGCTACTTAAAAAATTCTTGCTTGAACATTATACGCCAACACAAATCGTTGCCATCACAAAATATGATCTGGTACAAAAATCAGATCTACTCATTGCAACAATAGATCAAGAACTCAATGATCGCAGTTTAATTAGCGGTATTATCCTTGAAGAACCAACATCCCCTATTTCCAAAAAAACACGTTCTAACCTAACACCTGGTTTATCAAGTAGTTCATCAACACCGATCGTTGATGAATTAGATATAAGATCACCCATAGAAATTAAAACCCCACGAACACCACAACAACGGTCACCATCTTTTACGCAAACAACATAAACCCTTTAGCATAAAAGTTACCAATATGTTTAGCCAACAAAAATTAAAACATGATTTATCTATCTTTTTACTCATATGTACAGCATTTATCATCTTAGGAATTATTTTTGTATATTCATCCAGTTCATACTATGCTCTTGAAACATTGAACCAGCCACTTTATTTTGTCAAAAAACAACTTATTGGTCTTGTGATCGGTATTATTGCAGCAGTCATAGCGTATGTTTTACCCCTCAAGTTTTTTAAAGAAATAAGCTTTTTTGCGTTACTTGGGACCACCATTATGACAGCACTACCTCTGATCAAAACATTAAGCCACAAAATGCATGGTTCTCATCGCTGGCTTAATATTAAAGGGTTTATTTTTCAACCAAGCGAACTGTTAAAAGTGACACTCGTCATCTATCTTGCTTCGCTGCTTTCTCGTAAAAAAATATCTGATAATTCAACACGCAACACCGCCTTACCTTTAGCTCTTATCTTAGGAGTCATTGGTATCATTTTGCTCAAACAACCTGACTTTGGATGCCTTGCAACACTATTTGCAACAACCTTAATTATGCTATTTATAGCAAACCTGCCCTTGCGATATTTTATCGGCACAATTTTAATTGCCACACCATTCACATTTATTTTAATTTACATGCAACCATACCGCTGGCAACGCATCATAACATATCTTAACCCTTGGCAAGATCCACAAGGTACAGGTTTTCAAATTATACAATCACTCATTGCCATAGGTTCTGGTGGATGGTGGGGATCAGGAATTGCTCAATCGCAACAAAAATTCTTTTACTTACCGATGCAACATACTGATTTTATATTTGCAATTATGGCAGAAGAAATTGGATTTATCGGATCACTATTTTTTATTATTCTATGCGTTCTATTTTTATGGTATGGATTCCAACTTTCGTGGAATATTAATAACAGTTTTTCCATGTATCTTATACAAGGAATCACAACGCTTATCTCTCTACAATTTATTATCAACCTATTAGTCTCTACAGGACTTGCACCAACAAAAGGAATTGGCTTACCTTTCATTAGCTATGGTAACACAGCGCTCGTTTGTAATTTATTCATGATAGGACTTATCGTAAATGCAGTGCAATCAGAAACATAAAAATTAAATATGTCGCTGATACCATACATTAAAATAGTACAATGGAATCATTTCTAAAAAATCAACTCTGGATCTATGTGAATACTGCGTTCTATTACGACGATATGATTCGTAAGACTCAAGATTATTTAAAACAAAACGTAC
>JAGOTL010000048.1 GCA_018061805.1 Candidatus Babeliales bacterium | reverse complement strand
GGCGTATCAACTGATTTTGCATCATCCGCAAAATTAATAGGGTTTTGCATTGACCTATTAATTACAATATTATTTTCCGATTCAGAAATAGGTGCAATATCTCCTGATAATTTTGGCAACGCATCATTTATTTCAAATGTTGGCATGACACTATCAGCTTTTGGTAAAATAGGCTGCTGCTTTGGAGATGAAATAATCTTGTTAGGTTTTTCTGAAACTACAGGTGTCTTTGTTACATTTTGTATTGGCTCTGCTGCAAAATCTGTATCATTATACATAACAGGCAACTGCATGCCTGATTTTGTAGCACTGTTATTTGATAAATCTATAACTGGTGATGCTGTTTTATTATTCTTAACACTATTAAAAATCATATTTCGTGCAGGCTTGGTTGGCTGAACATCAACACCAGCATGGGCCACGGTAACAATAGATAATAAAATTAAAGCATTAAGCATGAACCGTTGTTTCATATACTATCCCCTAGCCCCATTGAAAAACATAGCTCCGTTGTGTCCCATGCCTACTCCTGAAGCAGAACCATTAGCAATCATCTCTCTGTGACGTGCTTGCATAATCTTGCGTCGTTCTTCTTGTTCTATTTGATGCACTGTTGGTGCAAATTTTAATTTATGTTCTAAGATTTTTTGACGTTCCTGCTCTATCTGTTGTTTTAAAGCACCATCAATAATTACTGGTTCTATCGTTGTTTTTTGTTGTAACTCTGAGGTGCCATATACAGGAATTGCTGTTGATGATGTAGAGCGAACGAGCACATATGTTAACTCTAATGATTTACCGCCACGATCTATTTTAACCTCAATGCTATCACCCACTTTTTTCTGAAGCACATGATCAAAGATCAACACACGACTTGCAATGTCTGTTACAGGCAGACCTGCTACCTGCTGTATGATATCATCTTTTAAAAGTCCTAATTTGAGGGCTAAAGAATCTTTACCCGCTTTGCCCACACGACAACCGATACTTTTACCTTTTTGATACACCGTCATAAGATCCAATAAATCAATAAATTGTCCAAGTGATTTTACATGTGCTGTAAATTTATCAATTGGAATGCTGTATTGATTTCCTGACACCGAAACAGTCAGTTGAGATATTTCCTTAGCTGTTTCAAGCATCATATCTTTTCCTGCATCAATTTCACGCAGATACAATGTTTCTTGCTGACCATTTGCACGAACTACGATAACTCGATTAGGATATACCTTTAAAATTTGTGCGTCATTAATCAATTGTCCTACTTTATAGTTAAATTCTTCTTTAGAATCTTGAAACTGAATAATGGCAACACTATGATCAGGATTATTTTTATTATACATAACCCCTTTTAACACAACTGCCAGTGGCGCAATAAAAACTTTTTCAGGTTCTACAGGAATTTTTAATGGAATAACTGCTGGTGCTTCTGGCATAACCGGAATAGTTGGTACAATGACATTTGGTAAAGCCACCAACGGTGCTATGTATGTCGCAAAAAGATCATTTTGTTCGTAAATATTTTTAATGACAACAACCACATCTGTTTTATTATCAGATGTTTTAATAATGTCTGGTTCTAAAGAAACTCTACGAGGCACTGATACATATATTAAAAAATATACAATCTGCCCTAATAAAAAAAGAAACAGTAATGAGCTATTAATAACCCACAATGGTTGTCTCATTCAATTTTTCCTTTCGAAAGGCTCACAACAAAATACCTGTCGCACCTAACCATTGTCAAGAAATCTTTACGGAACCATTACAGAATCAAGAATAATTTTTACAATTTTATCAGAATTCATATCTTCAGCAGCTGCCTGATACGTTAACATGATTCTATGTCGCAAAACCGCAAAAGCTACATATTTAATATCATCTGGTATCACAAAATGACGTCCTTGTAAAAACGCATATGCTTTAGCTCCTTGCACCAATGCAATAGATGCACGAGGAGATGCGCCACACGCAATCATTGGTCGCAACTTATCTAAACCATATCGTGCTGGTTCACGCGTTGCATACACCAAATCAACAATATAATTAGTTAATCGTTCATCTAAAAACATTTGCGATACCGCTGCACGCGCTTGTGTAATATCTGCTTTGGTCAAAACAGTGTTAATATTGACATTCACACGAGTGCGACGTACAATTTCACGCTCTTGTTCTAACGTTGGATAATTAACATTAAGCTTAAACATAAAGCGATCTACTTGCGCTTCAGGTAACTGATACGTACCTTCGTTTTCAATAGGATTTTGTGTTGCAAAAACCATAAACGGTTCTTCTAAAGAATACGTATTTGACCCTATCGTAACTTGATGTTCTTGCATTGCTTCAAGTAAAGCTGATTGCACTTTTGCAGGAGAACGATTTATTTCATCTGCTAAAACAAAATTTGCAAAAATAGGACCTTTTTTAGTTTCAAAGTCCATAGTTTTAGGATTATAAATTAATGTTCCTACAATATCAGATGGCAATAGATCTGGTGTAAACTGAATACGACTAAATGAAAGACCTAATGCTTGCGCAATTGTTTTGATCAATGTTGTTTTGGCAACACCTGGAACACCTTCAAGTAAAATATGTCCATTGGTTAAAATTCCTATACAACTCATCGTTATAATAGCATCTTGACCAACGATAACTTTGCGAATTTCATGTCTTAATGTATCAAACTTAGGGTTTATTTGTGCTATATGCTCATTGAGCAACACAACATTTTGTTGTTCCATAAAATATCATCTCCACATTGTTACATTTTATTTTTATCATCAGGAATTTCTTGATGAATCGGTCCTTGAATAGATCCTCGTATAAATTGATTAATATACGGATCTTCAGATTCCCAAATAGTAGCTGCATCAACGACGCTTACTATTTTACCTTGATATAATAAGGCTACATAATCAACATATTTAAATATTTCAACATCATGAGAAAT
>JAGOTL010000005.1 GCA_018061805.1 Candidatus Babeliales bacterium | reverse complement strand
AGGATAAAGGACAGGTAACACATGTACCCGAAAATCGTATAAATACGACTGAATCAGCCAAATGGTCAAATTCGACATTCCCACCATGAGACTGAACATAAGGTCTTAATTTTTCGATTATAAGCAAAATACGATGCTCTGGGCTATTATCACCCAAAACATCGTATTTTTTTGATTCTACGTCAAAATTGGTCAATTTACACCCAAGACAAACGTGCCATTGAGCTTGTATCGCTCGCACGACGGCCCATTCTTAAAATACGGGTATATCCACCTGGACGCTGGCTGTATTGCGGCGCAATATCAGTAAACAACTTATCCAAGGCTACATCGCTATACGGAAGTAGCTGCTGTGCACGACGACGACCGTTAAAATCAGTGCTATTTTTCGCAATAGTCACCATTTTTTCAGCTAATCGACGAATTTCTTTAGCACCAGCAAGTGATACTGTAATATGACCAAAGTTAATCAAGTGAATAACTTGATTACGCAAATATGCCTTCCGATAGGAAGATTTCATATTCAATTTTTTTCTATTATTTAAATGTCTCATGCCATAAATCCTTACGCATACAAAGATGCTATCGTTTACTTACCAGTTTTACGCTTTAAAGCTTTTAATGCAACTTCTTCTTTAATATGCATACCGAAACGAAGACCCATTGATTTGAGCACTTCTTTCACTTCATCAAGCGATTTTTTACCAAAGTTTTTAATGCGCAAACTTTCATCTTCAGATAAATTTACCAAGTCTAACACACGTGTAATGTTTGCATTTGCCAAACAGTTATGAGCACGTGCAGAAAGTTCCAATTCATCAATTGATTTAAACAATGATTCAATTGAAATTTCTTGTAGACTTAGATCATCTGTGTCTTCAGCTGGCGCAACAGATACTTCTTCGCTACCCGCAGAAATATCATTAAATGGAATTTCTTTATCTACTAAGAAATTTTCCATTTGAGTACGAAGTACTGATACTGCATAATTGAGTACATCAACCGGAGTTTCTGCACCACTTGTTGTCAGTTCCAATGTCAATTTATCGTAATCAATATCTTTTCCAACACGTGTTTTTTCAACGTTCATAGAAACGTTACGTACTGGTGAAAACATCGCATCTAGATAAATACGACCTTCTTCGTTTAAAGCTGTCCCTACTGGCCATGCAGCAAGCTGATATCCACGGCCTGATTCAACAAAAAAGGTAATTTCTAAATGACCATCTTTTGCTAATTGCGCAAGAACTAAATCTTTATTAACAATTTCAACATGTTCATCACACACGATATCACCAGCTGTTACTACATCTTTAGTAGCACCAGTTACTGATAATTTCATAGTTGCTGGCATATTTTCTTTATTTTTGATAACAATCTGTTTGATGTTTAAAATCAATTGCATTGCATCTTCTACAACGCCAGGTATTGTTGAAAATTCATTGTTAACACCGTTGATAATGACTGATGTTACAGCAGAACCTTCAATAGCCCCCAATAAAGATCGACGTAAAGCATTACCAAGCGTTACCCCAAAACCAGGCTCAAGTGGCTGAGCAACCAATTTTCCAAAGGTTGAACTCATCGTTTTTTTATCCCAACCAAGAGTTGGCAAGGTAAGCGGTTTATACATTGATTTTGACATAATATTCCCTAATCACTTAACACACATACATTTCGATTCATTAACCACAATCTCCTGTATTATTTTGAGTATAACTCAACGATCATGTGTTCTTCTACTGGGAACTGAATGTCAGTGCGTGCTGGATAACGGAGTATTTTTCCTGATCGAGTTTGCTTCATAAGTTCCAACCATTCTGGCACTTTGATCGCAATGCTCATGCGTTTATCAACAACTTGTGCCAAAAATTCAGCATTATTTAACGTTGTTTGATGCAAGCTAATTACATCTTCAATGTCAACACGATATGAAGGTATCGTTACTTTTTTATTATTAACTAAAATATGTCCATGAACAATCATCTGACGAGCTTGCGCACATGTTGTTGCCATTTTAAGGCGATATACAACATTGTCTAAACGACGCTCTAAAAGACTCAATAGGTTTTCACCAGGAACGCCTTCCATACGAACTGCTTCTTCAAAGAAACAACGGAATTGGCGTTCACGCATGCCATACATACGTTTTAATTTTTGTTTTTCACCTAATTGACGACCATACCCAGATGTGCGTTTAAAGCTAGCTGCTTTAGAAGCTTGTTCACCTTGGCCAGCATTTGCTGCTGTTTGATCTTTAGTTTTCGCTTTTGCGTTTGGTTTTTGTGCCATAATTTTTTTAACCGATTTTTGATATTATTTTAACTATACGCGACGTTTTTTTGCTGGACGAACACCGTTATGAGGAAGCGGCGTAACGTCTCTTAGGGTTGAAATGTGGATACCAGAACCTTGGAATGCGCGAACGACTGAATCTCGTCCAGCGCCTGGTCCTTGTAAGTTAATTTCAAGGGTTTTAATACCCATAGTTTGCATATCTTTTGCAAGAGTGCTTGCTATTTGAGAAGCTGCAAAAGGAGTTCCTTTACGTGAACCCTTAAACCCTAATTTACCAGCGCTACTTGACAACACCACATCTCCTTCAAGAGTGGTTATCGTAACCATCGTATTGTTAAAAGACGATTTAACATGCGCAACTGCCGCAGTTAGTTGTCGTTTTGTTTTTTTGACTTTTTTTTGAAACGCCATATACATTTTACCTAATCAACAAATCTTATTTTTTCGCTATTTTCTTCTTCAACGCAATCGCAGAACCTGCTTTACGTGGACCTTTACGTGTACGCGCATTTGTTTTGGTACGTTGTCCTCGAGCCGGAAGACCTTTTTTGTGACGTAAGCCACGGTAACATCCAATCTCTTGAAGACGCTTAATGTTTAACAATACTTCTTTGCGCAAATCACCTTCAGTTGTGTATTCTTCTGCAACTTTTTTCTGTATTGCAAATACTTCTTGATCGGTAAGATCTTTAACGCGTGTATCAATATTGATATTAAGATCGTGTAAAATTTGTTGTGCTGACTTCAAACCTATGCCGTATACATAAGTGAGCCCGTACTCTATGCGCTTCCGCGGAGGTAAATTAACTCCAGAAATTCTTGCCATATCTGACCTTTATTTATCCTTGACGTTGTTTATGCTTCGGGTTTTTTTTACAAATAATTCTTACAACTCTTTCTCGTCGAATAATACGACAATCACTGCACATTGTTTTAACAGAAGTTCTTACTTTCATTATAACAGCTTTCTTTCAAAAAAACATTATGTTTAACCACTTAATTTCTACGTATGATTCTTCCCCGCGTTAAATCATAAGGAGAAAGCTCCAAAACAACCTTATCTCCCGGCAAAATACGAATAAAATTCATACGCATTTTACCAGAAACATGTCCTAACACGACATGCCCACCTTCTATTTCAACTTTAAACATTGCATTCGGCAATGTTTCTTTTACTATTCCATCAATTCGAACAACATCATCTTTTGGTTTCATATCAACCTTTATACCTCACTTTAAGCTTCTGCTTACCAACGAGTTAAAATTTCAGGACCATTCTGTCCAACAACAACGGTATCTTCCACATGCGCTGCATATGATCCATCCTTTGTTTTGACAGTCCATCCATCACTTTCAACATATATTTCATATGAACCTTGAGTAATCATAGGTTCAATTGCAAATGTCATACCAGCTTTCAAACGCATACCAGTTCCTGCGGTCCCAAAATTTGGCACATCAGGATCTTCATGCATTCTTTTGCCGATACCATGACCTGCAAAATCACGTACTACTCCATACCCAAACTGCTCAACATGATGCTGTATATGCGCAGATATATCAAACAATCGCTTACCTTCTACAGCTTGAGCAATTCCTAAATCAAGCGCTTGATAAGCAACAGCTACCAAATGGGCTAATTGTTCTGTTGGTTGATCACCCACAAAAAAACATCGCGCCATATCTGCACAGTATCCTTGCCATGCAGCACATACATCTACTTTTACCAAATCACCTTGTTGTAAAATAACGAGTGGGCTTGGTACACCATGCACCACAACATCATTAACTGATATACAACTAACATGAAGGTATCCTTTATATCCTTTAGATTGAGATACCAACTGACGTTGTATCAATTGCTGCTCAATCCAAGCATCTAAAGACGCTGTAGATATACCTGCCTGTATTTTCGACGGAATACTTTCAAAGATTTCTGCAAGCAGTTTTCCCGCCGTTCTCATTTTTTCTAATTCATGCACATTTTTAATGACCATAATCACGCAATGCTATTTTTAAAGTTTTCAAACACCGCTTGTACCGCAAGAGATCCATCAAGCACTACTATGGGCAAATGCTTTTGAGCATAAAAATCTAAAATTTGTTTTTCATGCTCAAAATAAACATTCAATCGTTGTTGCAATGTTTCTGGAGTATCATCTGATCGACGTATTAATTCAGAATTACACGCCAAACATTGATGAGTACCCAAAGGCAACTGTTTTAACGAGTATGTTTGCGCACATTTTTTATCTGCACACACAACTCGATTCACAATTCTATCAACTAACAAATTAACATTTATTTCAAATTTTACCAACAGTACGTTAAATGAACGCAATCTTGTTTGTAATAACCCATAAAGCGTTTCAGCTTGTTGCAATGTACGAGGATATCCATCAAAGATCACTCCTGAAGGCAACTGTTCATGTGACATAAGCCAATCTGCTACCAGTTGTGCAATAATGTCATCAGGTACAAGTTGACCTTGTTCTATCAACCTTGCAATCTGTACACCAATTGCTGTTTTTTGTTGAATTTGTTCTCGACACAAATTTCCTGTCGATAACTGTATCCAACCAAATTGCTGTATACATAGAGTTGCAAGCGTACCTTTACCAGATCCTGGAGGACCAAACAAGATGTATATCGTACTCATATTAACGAACGCTTCCGCGTTTCATACGAGCACCGCCCGATAAGAAACCTTCATAACGTCGTTCAATCAAGTATGATTCTACTTGATTTGCAAGTTCAAGCGCTACGCCAACAGCAATCAACATCGTGGTACCCGATTGTTCAAACGGTATACCAAAACCTAATTGTAATATAGCTGGAAATATAGCTAAAAACCCTAAATAAATAGCACCTACTAAACCTATGCGGGTCAATAAGTAATCAAAATATTTAGCTGTTTGCTGGCCAGGACGAAGCCCTGGAACAAATCCACCATTTTTTCGTATATTTTCTGCAAGCTCAACAGGATTAATTGCGAGCGCTGTGTAGAAAAATGAAAACATGATGATCAATAAAAATTCACATACAAAAAACAAAGGCCCGTTTGAAAAAGCGGAAACCCATGTAGTAAGTATAGGGAATTTTACTGACAACAAACTTGCTATAATCTGTGGAAAACGCAATACCGTGCCTGCAAAAATAACCGGCATAATGCTTGCGTTATTAATTTTAAACGGAATATAACTTGTTTGTCCGTTAAAAACTTTGTTTCCAACTATACGACGAGCATATTGTACAGGTACTTTACGTTCACCTTTTTCAAGGAAAACGATAGAAGCAGTAATAAACAAGAATGCTAAAAGCACTATAAGCGCCATAAACAAATGGATATTACCTTCTTGTACCATATGCACTAATTTCAAAATCATAGTAGGATAGCCGGATACAATACCTGCAAAGATAATCACCGAACTACCATTGCCAATACCATACAGTGATATTTGGTCACCCAACCACATCACCATCATAGCACCAGCTGTCAAGGTCATAACAAAAAGCAGACGGAATGCCCATCCTGGCGTTAAAGCTAATCCTTGATGTTCAAGAACCATAGCTAATGACAAGCTATATGCAATACTTAACGCTAATGCCAAGTATCGAGTGTACTGATTAATAATTTTTCTGCCGTACTCACCTTCTTTGACAAGCATTTCTAAAGAAGGAATTGTCATACTCAAAATCTGCATCATAATCGAGGCTGTAATGTACGGCCCGATACCGAGTGCAAACACGGTACAACGATTTAAAGCACCGCCAGAAAAAATATCAAAATAACTAAGCAACCCACCAATACCCGACTTCTGTTGCATAAATTCTGTTAGCCTAGAAACGTTAACGCCAATAACTGGCACATACGTTCCTAAACGATCCACAATTAATACTCCCAACGTAAAAGCTATTTTTTTACGAAGTTCAGAAATCAGGAAAATGTTCCGAAAACTTTTTAATAAAACCACGTTTTACTACTCCTAAACGAGTTTAATTGCGCCACCTACACGCTCTACAGCTTCTTTTGCTGTTTGGCTACATGCATCTACTTCAACATTAAGCTTTTTACTTAATGAGCCAGTCGCCAAAATCTTAACCAATTTACCTTTTTTAACACAGCCAGATTCAACCAACATAACTTTAGTGATTGTTTGACCATCTTCAAAATGATTTTCCAATTGGTTCAAGTTTACAATTTCATATTCTGTTTTGAATAGTGAATTCGTAAAACCACGTTTTGGAATACGACGAGCCATTGGCATTTGTCCACCCTCAAAGCGAGCTGGGACTGTACCACTTGTACGAGCTTTTTGACCCTTATGTCCTCGTCCTGATGTACCACCACGATTACCACCGCGGCCTACACGTTTTCTTTTTTTCGTTAATTTAACTAAATCATTAAGCTGCAACATTTTCTATTCCTTGTGTTATCTCTTTAACTGATTTACCACGTAGTTTTGCAATGTGTTGCGCTGAACGAAGTTTAGACAAAGCGTTTAATGTTGCTTTTACAACGTTAATGTTGTTTGGAGAACCTAAAGCTTTTGTTAAAATATCTTTAACGCCCAAAGCTTCCATTACAGAACGAACTGCTCCGCCTGCAATGATACCTGTACCCTTAGATGCTGAACACAAAACTACTTTGCATGCACCATGTGTGCCTTCTACAGCATAAGGAATTGTTGTATGACGCAAAGGTATTTGGATTAATTGTTTATGAGCACGCGCTGTTGCTTTAGCAATTGCTGCTGAAACATCACGGCCTTTACCTGTTGCAATACCAACATTACCTTTTTGATCACCTGATACGACAAATGCTGAAAAAGCAAAACGCTTACCACCCTTAGTTACTTTAGTAACACGGCGTACGCTTACCGCTTTGTCAACCCAGGTTGACGCATTTTCTTGAATTTGTTTTTTACTCATAACTCAATACCAACATTAAATGTTATAGTTTTAACCCGCCTTCTCTAAGCCCATCAGCTAGAGACTGCACTCGACCATGATATAAATAAGAACCTCGATCAAAACAAACATCTACGACATTTGCTTTTATTGCTTTTTGAGCTAAATCGATACCAACTGCTTTTGCAATTGCTTTTTTATCCATTTTTGCTTTTTCTTTATGCAAGCCTAATGTCAATGAAGATGAAGCAACAACTGTCTTGTGCTGGCTATCGTCAATGATTTGAGCATAAATGTGATTTAAGCTTCGAAACACAGAAACCCGTGGTTTATGTGATACTGAAGCTAACGCTACGCGCACGCGAGTTGCACGACGTTGACGCTTTCGTTGTATTTTTTTGATATTCACCGAAATGTCCTTTGCTCTCGTTTATCTATCTTTTGTTAATTTTTACCAACTTTTCTATGAATTTGTTCACTTTCAAGACGAACGCCTGTTCCTTTATACGGTTCAGGGCGTCTCAATGCACAAATACGTTGAGCTACATCACCTACCAAAAACTTACTTGTTGATTTAATCGTAAGCTTTTGTCCTGTTTTATCGATTGCAATTGATACATCTTTTGGAATATCAAAATCAATCTTGTGGCTATACCCCAAAGAGAACACAATCATGTTACCTTTAAGTTCACCTTTAAAACCCAATCCAACAATAATAACATCTGTTGAAAATTCTTCACGAGCACCTTGCAATTCATTTGCAAGCAATGCACGATGTAATCCCCAAACATTATTACTTTTATCGTTAGCACCATCTGCTAACACTAAACGAATAGTATCTTGTTCAACTTGTACTCTCAAAACATCTGGCAAAGTATATTCGCCTGATTTTTTTGGTCCTTGATAAGAAACAACTTGTCCATTGACGCTAATTGTTAGACCTTGAGTGTTGATAGATTTTCTGCCAATTTTTGACATATTTGTTCCTTACTTACCAAACTGTACAAATCAATTCGCCACCAACGCGTTGTTTTTGTGCGGCTTTATCGGTCATAAGACCTTTACTTGTTGTTAAAATATTAACACCAAGACCACCAATAACAGGCTTTAGCTTATCGACTGATTTATAAATACGACGACTTGGTTTGCTGATTCGAGTAATTTCATGAATTACCGACTCACCATCAACATATTTTAAAACAACTTTTAATGTTTTCTGATCTTCTTGATCATTAACAACTACATCTGTGACATAACCTTCTTGTTTTAAAATTTTTGCAATTTCAAAACGAAGATTTGAATAATCAATTGTCACATAAGATTTTGATCGTGCAACACCATTGCGTAGCACAGTCAAGAAATCTGCAATTACATCTTTTGACACGTTAATCCCTTACAATAAACTAATGTTACCAACTTGCTTTCTTTACACCAGGTAAAATCCCAGATAAAGCAAGCTCTCTTAATACAATACGAGAAACTCCAAAAAAGCCCATATAACCACGTGCACGACCTGTTTGGGAGCAACGGTTTTTTAAACGCACTGAACTAGAATTCTTTGGCAACTTAGTCAGTAAAGCCTGTGCAGCCATACGTTCTTCGAGTGACAAATCAGTGTCTATCACGCGTTTTTTTAATGCTTCTCGACGTTCTTGATATTGAACAACAAGACGACTTCTTTTTTTATTTCTTTCAATAACAGATGTTTTTGCCATCGTTTATTACCTATTTCGTATCTTGAACAAACGGCATGCCTAAATTTTTCAATAAAGCATACGTATGTTGTTTGTTTTTTGAATTTGTTTGAATAGTGATATTCATACCAAAAACTTTTCCTGTCATATCATAATCTACTTCAGGAAAGACAACCCACTCTTTGATACCAAGATTATAATTACCTTGTTTATCAAAGTTTGCATTCACACCTCTAAAATCACGTACCATTGGTAATGATAAATTGATGAGGCGGTCTAAAAATTCATACATACGCTTCTTGCGTAAAGTTACCTTTACACCAAGAGGCATACCTTGACGAATTTTAAACCCTGCAATTGACACTTTAGCAGTGGTTGTAACCGCAGCCTGACCAGCAATACGACTCAAAGTTTTTTGTACACTTTGTAAAATCTTGCTGTCAGCAACCGCTTCTTTTACACCAATGTTTAAAACGACTTTAGAAATCTTTGGAACTTCCATTACGTTGCTAAGTTGTAAATCTTTATGAAGCTTTGGAACAATTGTTTCTCTATACAAAAGCTCTAATCGCGCTTTTTCTTGACCGTTTTTCACGTTTAAATCCTTTTACCGGCTATTGCGGACAACCCTGTTAGGTCCGTTTTAACTTACTTACTCGCACAGGTTTGCCTGTTACTGCATCAACGGGCATAACATTTGATGCGTTAATATAAGATTCGCGTTTTTGTATTCCACCGATTTCACCTTGACGGCGAGGCTTTACGTGAACGGTCATTAAATTAACGCCCTTAACCTTAATTCTACCAGACTTTGTACAAAGTTCTAGAATTTCTCCAACTTTGCCTTTATCTTTGCCGGTAATTACCTGCACTTTATCTTGTTTTCTTAACATAACTTATACCCCTACAATACTTCTGGAGCAGATGAAATGATTTTTGTAAAACCTGTTGCGCGAATTTCACGTGCAATTGGTCCAAAAATACGTGTTCCCACCATTTTTTCATCTTTAATAATGACACCAGCATTCTCGCTGAATCGGATATAGGTACCATCGCTACGACGAAGTTCTTTTTTTGTGCGAACAATCATCACATCAACGATTTCACCTTTTTTTACCTGACCTTGCGGAATAGCTACTTTAACTGCACAGCGAACAACATCTCCGATATATGCAAAACGTTTACGAGTGCTACCAACTAAGTGGAACACTTGTAACAATTTAGCACCAGAATTATCAGCTACTTTAAGAAAAGTTTGTTTTTGTATCATACCTATTCCTAACTAACAATTCGGTGAACGTACATATATTTAGTCTTTGACTTAGGAGCACCTTCGTAAAATTCGATTGTGTTTCCAAGTTTTGCAAGACCTTGTTCATCGTGTACTTTGTATTTTTTTACAGTGCGAACAATTTTTTGAAATTTTTCATGTTTAAATGCACGAGTAACAGCTGCAACAACTGTTTTTTGCATTTTGTCTGAAACAACCACACCTGTATACATTTTTTTATGCTTAACCATGCATTTCCCTTTGTCTTAAAAAAGTCAGTGTACGTGCAAGGTTTTTGCGTAAAACGCGATTTAAAGCTGTATTTTTTTCAGGTGATGAAAACTTTTTCATTCTCAATAAAAATAGCTCTTTACGAATTTCTTCTGCACGTGATTTTAATGCATCAACATTCATATTTTGTAATTCTTGATTCATATTTTTTTGCATGATTACGCTTCCTTCTTAACAAACTTCGTTTTTATCGGAAGCTTGTATGAAGCTGTTTTAAAGATATCTTTTGCTGTTGCTTCATCTACTTCGCCGAGTTCAAATAAAACACGACCACGTTTGACAACTGCAACCCAAAATTCTGGATTACCTTTACCTTTACCCATACGTGTTTCGAGTGGTTTTTTACTTACTGGTTTATCTGGAAACACACGTAAGAAAAATTTACCAGTCTTTTTAATTTTACGAGACACAGCAACACGAACAGCTTCGATTTGCTGCGCTGTCAACCACACAGGTTCAACTGCTTGAAGTCCATACTCACCGAAATCAACGGTACGAGCGCCTTTGGACAAACCAGTCATTCTTCCACGCTGCGATTTTCTAAATTTAACTTTTTTTGGCATCAACATGGCTTATTTCTTTCTGTTATTTTTTAGTCGGGTATTCGCCAATACAGATCCAAACTCTAACACCAATGATTCCCATCACAGTATGTGCTCGAATATATCCATATTGGATATTTGCACGAAGTGTGTGTAAAGGAACTGAACCAACACGAGTCCATTCTGCTCGAGCAATTTCAGCACCGTTTAAACGTCCTTTGATACAAATTTTAACACCACGCGCACCAGCTCTCATCGCTGAAGCTGCCGCTTTTTTCATTAACTTTTTAAAGTTTGCACGTTGTTCAAGCTGAGTCGCAATGCTTTTAGCAACTAAAACAGCATCCAATTCTGGAGTTTTAATTTCTTCAACAGAAATATCTACACCATTCACTTGAAGCATTGATGCAAGGTTCTTACGAAGTATATCAACTTCTTGACCCTTTTTACCAATCACACGGCCTGGTTGTGCAGAATGTATAACAATCTTTACAATGCCTGCTGTTTTTTTAATTTCAACACGTGCAATTTCTGCTTTTGTTAAATTAGCTTCAAGATATTTTCTGATAACCAAATCATCAAAAAGTTCTTTAGCATATGAACCTTTTACAGAACTTCTTGGAAACCACTGAGCATCCCAATCCCGGTATACCCCAACTCGAAATCCTATTGGATTAACCTTTTGACCCACAAAAATTCCTTTTGTTAATTAATTTTCAACTTGTACACGCTTCAACACGATTGATATATGACTCAATCTTTTTCGGTTAACTGATGAGCGTCCCATAGCAGATGGTTTAAAATATCTGTATGCTGGCCCTTGATCAACACGAATTTCTTCAATCACCAAATCTTTTGATGTAATTTCTTCATGTTGACAGCGAGCGTTTGCAATCGCAGAATCAAGAAGCTTTTTTATCGGCAAAGATTTAGCAACTCCATATACTTGTAACCAACCTAATGCATACGCAGCATTTTTGCCACGAATAACATCGACAATCGGTCTCAATTTATAAGGAGATCGTTTTACGTATTTCGCTGACGCTTTAAAGTTCATGTTTTTACCCATTTACTTACTTATATTATAGTTTAACATAACAGTCACGCAACTCAAGCTTATCACGCTGCTGCGCTAGCTGTTTGGCGTTGACCACTATGCATTTTAAATGTTCTTGTTGGAGCAAATTCACCTAAATGGTGTCCTACCATGTTTTCAGTGATAAATACTTCAACAAATTTTTTACCGTTATGGACTGCAAAAATGAGTCCTACAAATTCAGGTAAAATCATGCTGCTACGCGACCAAGTTTTAACAACTTCACGTCGAGAGCTGCCTTTTACCTTTTCAATTTTTTTCAAAATTGAAGGGTCCACAAAAGGACCTTTTTTTGCCGATCTAGCCATACTTTATACCTATTCAAACTTATTTACGACGCTTAATAATCATTGGATCTTTTCTGCGACGAGTACGAGTACCCTTACACCCTTTACCCCAAGGAGAAACAGGATGTGAACCAGATTTAGATCTACCTTCACCACCACCATGTGGGTGATCAACAGGGTTCATCGCCATACCACGAACACTCGGTCTAAATCCTAGATGACGAGTACGACCAGCTTTACCCCAGCAGATATTTTTATAATCTGCATTACCAAGCACACCAACAGTTGCCCAACATGCTAAATGCACCATGCGAATTTCACCTGATGGCATTTTCAATGTTGCAAATTCACCTTCTTTAGCAACGATTTGAGCTGATGTACCAGCGCTACGAACCAACTTACCACCAGAACCTGGTTTCATTTCAATATTGTGAATAAAGAAACCAACTGGGATACGATCGATTGGTAAACAATTACCAACCTTAGGTTCTACTTGTACACCTGCAATAACAGTATCGCCTTTTTTCAAAGTCTCTGGCAACAAGATATAACGTTTGTCACCATTTTTATATACCACTAATGCAATGTGTACGTTACGGTTCGGATCATACTCTAATGAAGCAATCACACCTTCTACATCACGCACAGCACGGTTAAAATCAATAACACGATACTTACGTTCAGCACCACCACCACGATGACGTGTTGTAATGCGACCATATGCGTTACGACCACCTGATTTTTTCAAACCAATAGTCAAACCTTTTAATGGTTTTTCTTTTGATAGATGTGATGTGTCGATAAATGTTTGAAATCTTAACGAAGCACTTCTTGGTTTTCTTGAAACAATCGCCATAATGTATCCTTATTTGTTTGATGCAGCGTGAGCTGATCGCTCTGCGCGCTCTGTTTCAACTGCCATTGCCGCATCACCAAAGAGGTTCATATCTTGACCTTGTTTCAAAGTGACAATTGCAAGTTTACGAAGATTATCAACACTTTCATTGCGAGCGCGAGAAATTCTTTTTTTCCCTTTACGCACAATGATACGTACTGACTCAGTTTCAACGTTGAAAAGTTTATACATAGCCTGCGCAACTAATGTTTTATTTGCCGCAGGATGAACTTCAAGAGTAATTTTTTTAAGTGTTTGATGCAAACGGTATGCTTTGTTAGAAACTACCGGACCAACAATTATATCGTAGATACTTAATTCCATTTTGCCACCATATCTTTTAATAAGCCAACATCTTTCTTCAAGACTACGATACAGTTACCAAGAGATAGTTCATACGCATTTACATCATCAAATGTTACAACATGTATATATTGTAAGTTATTCATTGAAGCCCAATGTGCATAATCTTGACGATCCATAAACATAATAACTTTTTTAGTGCTCAAGCCTGCTGCTTGGAATGCTTTATGTGCTGTTGATGTTGACGGCTTATCACCTTGCAACATCCAATCAAACGCAAAAAAGTTACCATCTTGTGCATAGTTTGCTACACACGCTGAAAGTACATGATTTTTTGTTTTTTTGTTTACTTTTAATGTACGCACACGTGGTTGTGGTCCAAATAAGATACCACCACCTCTCCATAAAGGAGAACGAGCACTACCAGCACGAGCACGGCCTGTACCCTTTTGTTTCCAAGGTTTTCTGTTTGAGAAAGAAACTTCTCCACGGGTTTTGCAACCAACAGTTCCTTGACGCCAATTTTGCATTAAAGCGCGTACCCAAATCGCATAGCTTACATCTGTTTGTACATCAACGCTAACGCCCAAATCTTGAGCTGTTAATGTTGATAACGATGCAGCCATTTGACCGGTTGCTTTTGTATTTTTTTGATTGTCTACTTGCTTATTCATTTTTGTTTACCCATTCTTACGAACGTATACCAATGATCCTGGCTTACCAGCCATAGCACCTTTGATCAAAACAATATTGTTTTCTGGCACTACTTGGATTACTTCTAGGTTACGTACCGTTTTTCGAGTTACACCCATGTGACCAGCCATGGTTTTACCTTTAATAACTTTACCTTGTGAACGCATGAAGCTGATACTTCCTGGTCTTCTTCCAAGCATAGAACCGTGACTTGCTACTCCACCTGAGTAGTTATGTCGGCGCATTACACCGGCAAAGCCACAACCCTTTGTTACGCCTGTTACATTCACAAAATCTTTTGGTTGTACAACTGATGTAAAATCAAATTGTTGACCAATTTGTAAATCTGCTGGTATTTGTTCAACTGCTATTTCACGAACCCAACGAAAATACTTTTGTTTATTCTTGAGCCAATCTGCTTGAAACACTTGATCTTGCAACTTCTCGCGAACATACACAACTTGAACAGCATTATAACCGTCTACTTCTTGTGTTTTAATTTGAGAAACCCACCAACCAGATGCATCCACAGCGGTTACTGGAACAACTTTATTGTTCGCAGTAAAAACTTGGGTCATGCCGACCTTGCGGCCCCAAAAACCATTCATCATATATAACCCTTTGTCCTACTTGATTTCCACATCAACACCAGCTGAGATATTGAGCTTCATCAATGCTGCCATAGTTTGGTCTGATGGCGATATCATTTCTAAAATCCGCTTGTGTGTAATAATCTCAAATTGCTCACGTGATTTTTTATCAATGTGCGGAGAACGCAACACTGTAAAACAACGTTTTTTATTAGGCAAAGGAACAGGTCCGACTAAGTCGGTACCTGTTTTTTTTGCTGTCATCGCAATTTCTTTAACTGCTTTGTCGAGTAATTGATGATCATAAGATTTTAATGTGAGTCGTATTTTCTGTTTTTTCATCTATCTTCCAATCTCAATTACGCAATAAATTCTGTAACGATACCTGAACCAACAGTTCTGCCGCCTTCACGAATAGCAAATCGTAAATCTCTTTCCATAGCGATAGGAGAGATAAGTTCGATTTCCAATTCAACGTTATCACCAGGCATAACCATTTCGCGGCCAGCTGGTAATTTAACAACACCTGTTACGTCTGTTGTACGGAAGTAAAACTGTGGGCGATAACCATTGAAGAATGCACTGTGACGTCCACCTTCTTCTTTGCTCAACACATAAACTTGTGCTTTAAACTTTTTATGAGGAGTAATTGAACCTGGTTTAGCAACAACCATACCACGAACAATATCTTCTTTTTTCAAACCACGTAAAAGTAAACCAGCGTTATCACCAGCTTGACCTTCATCAAGGTTTTTTCTAAACATTTCAATACCTGTAACTGTTGAATCTAAAGGTTTGTCCATAAGACCAACTAATTGAACAGCATCGCCAATTTTAATGCGACCTTTTTCAATTCTACCTGTAGCAACAGTACCACGACCAGCGATTGAGAATACACCTTCTACTGGCATCAAGAATGGTTTGTCTACATCACGTTTAGGAAGTGGGATATACGTATCAACAGCTTCCATCAATTTAAGAATTGAAGGTTCGCCTAATTCGCTTGTATCACCTTGAAGAGCTTTCAATGCTGAACCACGAATAACTGGAATTTCATCGCCAGGAAAATCGTATTTTTTCAACAAATCACGAACTTCTTCTTCTACCATGTCAACCATTTCTTTGTCGTCAACCATATCAACTTTGTTGAGATAAACAACAAGTGAAGGAACGTTAACGTTTTTAGCTAAAAGAATGTGTTCACGTGTTTGTGGCATAGGGCCATCTGCTGCTGATACAACAAGAATAGCTCCGTCCATCTGCGCGGCACCTGTGATCATGTTTTTAACATAGTCAGCGTGACCTGGGCAGTCTACGTGTGCATAGTGACGATTTTTTGTTTCATACTCAACGTGTGAAGTCGCAATCGTAATACCACGAGCTTTTTCTTCTGGAGCATTATCAATTTGATCGTATGCTCTCGCTACTGCTCCGCCTGATTTTGCAAGCACTGTTGTGATTGCTGCTGTCAAAGTAGTTTTACCATGGTCAACGTGTCCAATAGTACCAACGTTAACGTGCGGCTTACTTCGTACAAATGTATCTTTTGCCATAGTGTCTCCTGAAACGCACTTATTCTATTATTTAATATTAACCTAATTCATTATTTCTTAGCAGCTACAATTTCATCTTGTATGCTTTTTGGTGCTTCACGATAGCATTCAAATTCCATCGCGTAACTTGCTCGTCCTTTAGTCATAGATCGAAGTTCAGTCGCATATCCAAACATATTTCCAAGCGGAACTTCTGCTTTAACGATTTGCGCAGTACCCTTCGTTTCCATACCTAAAATTCTACCACGGCGAGAGTTTAAATCACCCATAACATCACCCATGTACTCATCAGGAGTACTTACTTCAACCTTCATGATCGGCTCAAGTAACACAGGAGATGCTTGGCTCATACCCTCTTTAAATGCCATCTTTGTTGCCATTTTAAATGCAATCTCAGATGAGTCAACATCATGGTAAGAACCGTCAAAAACGGTAACTTTAACGTCAACCACAGGGCTACCAACTAAAATACCAGTACCCAATGCTTCAGCCATACCTTTTTCAACAGCTGGGATATATTCACGAGGAATCGTACCACCAACAACTTCATTTTTAAATTCGTAACCAGCACCACGATCCATTGGTTCTAATTTCAACCAAACGTGACCGTATTGACCGCGTCCACCAGATTGCTTAATAAACTTACCTTCAACCTGTACTGGTCTTTGGATTGTTTCTTTGTAAGCAACTTGTAATTTACCTTGAACAACTTCAACTTTATGTTCACGTTTCAAACGATCAACAACAATCTCAAGATGAAGTTCACCCATACCTGAAATTTCTGTTTGGCCCGTTTCGTGATTATACGTAAAGTGGAATGATGGATCTTCTTGGTTCATTTTTTTCAAAGCAAGAACCATTTTTTCATATTCAGCTTTTGACTTTGGTTCAATCGATGATGAAATAACTGGAGCTGGAATATCAATTGACTCGAGAAGCACTGGATGACTTTCATCACACAACGTATCCCCTGTATTGACATCTTTAATACCAACAACTGCTATAATATCACCCGCTGATGCTTCTTTAACTTCTTCGCGTTTATTTGCATGCATACGAACCAAGCGGCTTACGCGCTCTTTAGTTCCCTTAGATGCATTATACACGTATGAACCAGCTTTTAATTCGCCAGAGTAAATACGAGTAAATGTTAAAGCACCCACAAATGGATCTGTCATAATCTTAAATGCTAATGCCGCAAACGGCTCTTTGCTTGATGAAGGACGAGAAACTTCGAGGCCCGTTTTAACATCAATACCCATGATTGCAGGAACTTCAAGCGGTGATGGCAGATACGCAACAACTGCATCAAGCAATAATTGCACACCTTTATTTTTAAATGCTGATCCACAAAAAACAGGGAAGAATTGACGCTTAGCAACACCTTTACGAATTGCTCTGTTAATTTCATCTACTGTGATTGGTTGTTCATTTAAGTATTTATCAGCCAAAACATCATCAACTTCTGACGCTTTTTCAACAATCAACGCATATGCATCTTTAATTGCATCTGCATATTCAGCTGGAGCATCTTCAAATATTGGGTCTTTTGCTAAATCGCGCTCATCACCATAAAATGTTACCATCTTACTGGTCAAAACATCAATTAAACCACTAAAGTTTTCTGATTCACCTATTGTGATTTGCATAGGAACAGCACGACCACCAGCTAACTTTTCATTAATGTCTGCAACCGCTTCAGCATAATCTGCACCGATGCGATCCATTTTATTAACAAAAATAATAGCAGGAACTTCATAGCGAGTTGCTTGATTCCAAACTGTTTCAGATTGAGGCTGAACGCCTGCAACACCACAGAAAACACTAACAACTCCATCAAGTACGCGTAGCGAACGACCAACTTCGATCGTAAAGTCTACGTGACCAGGAGTATCAATAATGTTAATCTGGCAATTTTTCCAATAACAGGTTGTTGCAGCAGATTGAATCGTAATCCCACGCTCTTGTTCTTGTTCCATCCAGTCCATTGTTGCGGTACCTTCGTGAACTTCACCAATTTTGTGAGAAATACCAGTGTAAAACAATATACGTTCAGTAACGGTTGTTTTACCAGCATCAATATGAGCTGCAATACCTATATTTCTATATTTATCTAACGTATAGTTCATACTACCCTACCAAGCGAAGTGTGAAAATGCACGGTTAGCTTCCGCCATCTTGTGCACATCTAATTTTTTCTTAAACGCTCCGCCACGCTCTTCTGATGCATCAATCATCTCATTTCCAAGACGTAAACCCATTGTTTTATCTGAACGAGCTGCTGCTGCTTCTTTTAGCCAACGCAACGCAAGTGAACGACCACGAATTTCGCCTACTTCGCGAGGAATTTGGTATACACTACCACCCACACGACGCGGACGAACTTCGATAAGAGGCATTACGTTGTTATAAGCCTTGTAAAATAACTCAAGTGCTTTATCTTTGTTGCCTGTTTTTTCTTCAAGCATAGCAAGCGCTTCATACACAATGTGACGAGCTGCGTTTTTCTTGCCACACCACATAATAACGTTGATAAAACGCTGTATTAATTCTGATTGATAAACTGGGTCAACACCAATTACGCGTTTGACCAGTTCTTTTTTCCGTCTTGGCATAGATCAAATCCTTTGTTTGTTAAGCCTTTGGCCGTTTCGCGCCATACAATGAACGTGATTGTTTTCGTCCCTCGACACCCGCAGTATCAAGAGCACCACGTACGATATGATATTTAACACCCGGTAAATCTTTTACACGACCACCGCGCACTAACACCATTGAGTGTTCTTGCAAGTTGTGACCTTCTCCCGGGATGTAAGCTGTAATCTCTACACCGTTAGAAAGTTTAACCCTTGCTACTTTACGAAGAGCTGAGTTTGGTTTTTTAGGCGTTGTTGTAAACACACGTGTACAAACACCGCGAACTTGAGGACATCGTTTCAAAGCACCACTTTTAGTCTTTTTTGTGACTTTTTTGCGGCTTAAACGAACGAGCTGATTAATGGTAGGCATATAGAAACCTTATTATACAAGTAACGTTACAGTAACTTTGGATATAATTTTTAGTCGATGGTGTCACTCTTATTATAAGAATGCACCCATAAACTTTTTTTGCATATTTCAAGTATAGACTCTTTGCAACTTTTTTCAAGAAAAATAACAAAAGCGCTTCTACATAAACACTTTTTAAGAAGCCTTGGTAGACTTACAACCAACATCATGGTAACTTGTTACCGTCTTTTCAAGAGCATAAAAAATCGGTGTTTTAACCCTTTAAGGATATATATGATACCTTCATTCATAGCCCACATAGCGTCAATTATGGCAAGCCTACTTGGCATATCCTTCGTTATCGTTTTTCACGAATTCGGACACTTTATATTTTGTAAAATATTTCACGTATACACACCGACCTTTTCTATTGGAATCGGACATGTTTTAGTATCGAAAAAAATCGGCGATACTCATTTTGCTATCTCTGCTGGCCCAATTGGTGGCTATGTTGAAGTTGCAACAGAAAAAGGCCCTGATGGTTCTTTAGGATTTAACCAAATTCCTTATTATCAAAAAGTACTCATTATGCTTGGCGGCATAGCTTGCAATTTTATTTTAGCATACCTATTTTTTATTGCCTTATTTTGGACCGGAATGCCTGAAAATGCGGCTGGATCATATGAACCATGCACCAATATCGTTCAATCTATTCCTGAAAACTCCATTAACAAATCAACACTTCAAGTCGGCGATCAATTTGTTTCAATCGACAATACCCCTGTTTGCACGGACTTAAGCGTTGCCCGCAAAATAGTTATGCTTTCTGCTCCAACCATAAGCTCTATGCCTGCACAAGTAATTCGCAACGGCGAAACTATTGAAACGACCATCAATCTTCACGGTCCTAAAACATCACTTGCCTTTAGCCGACAACTGGATGTTTCTTGCCAGCTCAAGCCATCATTGTCGCTGCGCCAATCATGCAAGCAAGCATACATTGCAACCATTTTTTATACAAAAACAGTTATACACGGCCTTAAAAGCATGGTTCACAACAAATCTACCAAGGGTTTTGTCGGACCAGTCATGGCTGTAGCTGCAAGCAGCAAAAGCGCACAAAAAGGATTTGGTAGCCTTATCTTTTTCCTGGCTATTATTAGCATCAATCTAGGATTTATGAACTTATTACCACTTCCTATTTTTGATGGTGGCCAATTTGTTATTTTCACCATTGAAGCAATTACCCGACGTCAATTATCTGAACGCGTACGTCACTGGATTGGGATAAGTTCTTGGGTTTTAATGATTGGACTTTTAGTTCTATTTACCATACAAGACCTGAAAACTTTGATTTTTGGATAAACACACCAAATAAAAAAGCCCTCGATTTGATCGAGGGCTTTTTTATTACTTATAACTATTTCAGATCAACTGAATAACTCTTAAACCGTTCAATTTCTCTGTACTCTATTTCCTCTGAAACAGACGCGGTATCTTCTTCGCTCATACAAGCTGTATCATCTTCGTTAAAGTTTTTATCAGCTAAATTCAAAAGATGCTGCTTATCAAAAGCCCATGATGCAATGCAAGCTTGAACAACATCAAGAGATTGCCCATCTCTCATACTATTGCATAATTGCATAAAATGAGAGCTAAACACAATGCCACGACCCTGATCTCTTAACATAACATCAGCCAAAACAAAATTATGCCCTAATAAATAATTTTGCAGTGTAATTTCTTGATTTTCAATCTGTGTTTTTTTATTTAACATATCAACAGCTTCTTGCCAACGCGTCCGCGAACGAAACATAACACACTTACATGGATCTGCCACAATATTCAGCAAAACCTGCTCCATGCAAAGCTTTTGGTTAGCATCAAGCTCTATTAACCTTGATGATGTATTGTTATAACGCAACACTTGCACTATCCAACACATTTTTTGATGAGCTTTAGAATATTGCCCATTCTTAATATACCAATCACAGTCTCCCAAAACATGCTGTAAAACAGAATATCCCGTATTTAAAACTAAAAAAGGAACCTGACCTTTTACAAGACGATCTGTCTCTTGAGGTATAAGTTGACGATCAGGAGATTTTGGCTTATTTCTACGAGCAAAACAATTTACCATGCCTTTAAAATCAGCATGTTCAAAATATCCTTTTTGACCTAAATATGTATTAAGATTATTTTGTAACCATCCTATATCATCACCAGATAAATCTTTATTGCTTGGCAGCATAGTTACCCTATCGCTACCTTCACCCGCAAAAACAGATGCATAAGCATATACCAAGAAACAAACAACAAATTTGCAATATCGCGATCTATACAACATAAAAAATCCACCCTAAATATTTTTATATTTTTTACAAGAATACAGACTATACATATCAAAGCATATCAAATGAAAACCCCTCTTTTCAGAGGGGCTTTTTTACTTAGCTGAAATTTGAGCTACATGCGGATGCTCTGATCCTGCATATACTTTTAACTTTTTAAGAATTGAACGGCTCAAAGCGCTTTTATTGATTTTTGGAAGCATACGTTTAACTGCAAGCTCAATCAACATCTCTGGCTTTTTTTCAAAAATTTCACGTGCTGTTTTAGATTTTTGACCACCTTGGTAACCGCTGTATGTCAAATATACTTTGCCATCCCACTTGTTACCTGTCAATTTAATCTGTGATGCATTGATCACAACAACATAATCACCACTATGTGTATGTGGTGTAAATTCTGCTTGGTCTTTACCACGTAAAATGGTTGCAATTTCAGTTGCTAAACGACCTAATACTTTGTCTTTTGCATCAATCACACGCCATTGTGGATTTGCATCTTCTTTACGTAGAAAAAACGTTTTGTTCATATCCATAAAAAAACCTTACAAGATGACTTAATTTTAATTTTCTTAATAAAATTTTGTGTGGTAATTTTTGCTTATTCAGCAATAAAAAATCAAACGAGATAAGTATAAATTACCTTATTTAAAACCAAAGGTCAATTATTAACCTTAAACAGTCCACAAAGTACAAAAAACCACTTATTACATTTCAAACTTTTGTTGAACTATTTCTTCAATAGCATCTATTGTTTTTGGAATATCTTCACTCATGCACACAGGATCAGAATCTGCAATCACCCAATAGTTATCTTCGATACGAATTCCAATACCTTCTTGCGGTATATAAATTCCTGGTTCAATAGTAATCACATCACCTTCAGCCAGTGGCTCTGAGCGAGATCCAACATCGTGCACATCAAGACCTAAATGATGACCAATACCATGAATAAAATACTGATCATAGCCATATTGCTTTAAGAAATTAAGCGCAATGTGCTGCAACGACATATCAGGTTTATCCGGATTTGAAAGCCACATACCTGGCTGCACATGATCAACCACATGCATCTGAGTTTCAAGTACAATTTCATACAATTCTTTTTGACGTTTACTAAATGTTCCCGACACAGGAAACACACGTGTAATATCTGCACAATAATGTTGATACATTGCACCTGCATCAATTAACACCACATCGCCAGCAAGTAACGTTTCATTGTTTACATTATAATGCAATACCGTAGAACGTTTACCGCTTGCAACAATTGACGGATATGCTCTACCCGCTTTATTTTCAGTAAAAATATATTCGATTGCTGCTTGTACCTCTGACTCTAAGCCGTCAGGACGTATCACATGCGCTGCAGCTTGAAATGCAGCATTTGTAATAGCAATCGATTGGTACATCATTTCAATTTCATACATATCTTTTTTGCGTCGCAACTTTGTAACAAGTGCTGAAATATCAACGACATACTGCATTAATCCTGGCACAAACAACGCCAAACGATCAAACACATAACGCACATGCGCATATGATCGCGTATGAGTTGGATACAATGTAAAAATATACTGTTTACGCGCAACCATATCTTGCAAATATTCAATCACCTGTTGATAATCTGCCGGTGCAAAATAAGGATCAACGGTATATGTTGCAAGTCGAGATCCTGTATGTTTTAATTCATCAATACCATACAACTGCTTGGTATGTTCATACACCACATCGACAGCTTGCACCCACTTTTCACGCACATCGCCAAAAAATGGTTGATATAATGTTGTTGGTTCTTGAAAACCAAATGTAAGCACCGTTGCTGGCTCAGATATTGCAGAAAAATACCAAAACGAACTATCTTGTAAAAATGTAGCATGATCAGGCTCAATTGGCGCACATAAAAAAACAGTACCTTTTTTATCAGGATACTCTTGCGCAATTAATTCGATTAATCTTTGGCGACGTTGTTGTACGCGCTGCGCAACTGTTGTACCTTGACCTTGTGCATCATTAATAATTTGAACTATATCACCAAACATTATTGTCCTTATGTGCTAAAAATTTCGACGATCAGCTAATGCTTTACCAACCGTAAGCCGATCAACAAATTCTAAATTAGATCCTATGGGAACACCTTTTGCCAAACAGGTAATTTTAACTGAGTGACCCTGTAATTTTCGTGCAATAAAAGCTGACGTTGCCTCACCTTCAGGTGTCTGATTTAATGCGAAAATAATTTCTTGCACATCACCCGTAGCTCGTTGCACTAATGCATCAATGTGTAAATCTTGAGCCGTTATACCATCAAGTGGCGAAATAACACCACCCAAAACATGGTACATACCTTTAAAAGCATCGGTACGCTCTATCACCAAAAGCTCATGCCACGATTCTACCACGCAAATAGTTGCACGATCACGAGTAGCATCATCACAAAAAATACAGGTTGATCCTTTTTCTTGCCACACAAAGCAACGATCGCACAAAACAATACGACGCTTTGCTTCTTGCAATGCAGTACAAAATTGTTGCAACTGCTCATCTTGCATATGCAAAAAATAAGATGCAACTCGATATAAATTTTTACTTGCTAAAAAAGGTACTTGATGCAAATGACGCATCAGCTTTTTTACCGTTGGCAACTTATCAATCATAACCTACACTCTTTGGCTTATACGTTTATTATGACAAACGACGACTTATTTGAGCTTGAACAACACCAAACAATGTATTGACCATAATAAATAATGCAAGACCCGATGATAATGATGCCGCAACAGCTGCTACTAACAATGCAAATCCGATGCGTGAAAACCATTGACGCGGATCTACTGTTGGCGCTGGTGATGCAACCATACCCACAAAAACCAACATACTAATAATATAGTAAGGATCTTTTGCTGATAAATCTGACAACCACATAAATGATGCCCCATGCAACTCAACTGAATTACTTAAAATGGTATTTAACGCAATAAAAACAGGGAAATTTAACAACATTGGCAAACAACCAGAAAGCATTGGAATACCGTGCTTGCTAATTAATTCTGCTGTTGCTTGGTCAAGCGCAGCTTTGTCATGTTTATATTTTTGCTGCAAATAAGAACGTTTTTTCTCAAACTCTGCTTGTTGCTTCATGCTGCGTTCGCCTTTCAGCGTAAACGGCAACAATAACAATTTAATTAATAGCGCAACTAAAATAATTGCCCAACCATAGCTATGTGTTTTTTGGTAACAAAAATCAAGCAGGTACACAAGCGGCTTAATGATCATGGTTAACCAACCATACTGCATCAATACCGGTAACTTCTCAGAAACTTTTGCTAACTCTTGTTGGCTTTTTGGACCAACATACCATGACCATGTCACTGGTACATCATGTACAGCTGCCGATTCTAAAACAACTTGTGCCTCAGATTGACCTAGCTTTTTCAAATAAGCACGCGCAACAGCTTTATCTGAACCACTAAAATATACGCTTGTTAAAAACTTAGATGTACATCCAAACAAATTTGGTTCAAACCAAAATTCTTGAAAACTTGCATCATTTGAGAGATTAATATTTTCCAATTTTGATGATGCACCAGCTTTATTAACAACCACTTTAACATCTTGTTGTTCTACTGGTGTTGCTACAAATAAACGAAACTGTTCTGATTTTTCTAATTTTGAAACAGCTTGAGCAGAAATATCAATCTGATAACTATCGGTGTGTACCACAAATATTTTTACAATCGTTGCACCTGCAACACGTGCTTGATACTCAAGTGTATGCAATAAACCATTGTCTGACGTATCATGACGAACTAACTCATAATCCATAGGTGTATCCTCAGACAAACCAAGTAAAAAACTCGGCTGTTGCTGCGTGATCACAGGTATGTGCATAGTTCCTTGTTGCCAATGCATATCCATTGATTGCAAACAAGCACCATACGTTGCAAAACGATACGTTGCATATTTTGTTACAATTTCTGTAACATCAGAATTTTGAGCTTTTGACGCATCATACGACATAGATACATTTAAAGGCTTGGTAACAGCTTCAAGCTCTGGCGCTTTAAAACTTTGTCCAGACATAACTTGTGCAGTTGTTTCTTTTTTTTGTTGAGCTTCTTGTTGTGATTCAACCCAATAAAAATTAATCAAAAACATAACGATTGCAAGCAAGCTTGTACCTATTAAACCACGCGTTGTAAAAACATCAAATGGTTCCTTGGTTATAAACTTGGTAAAAACATAACGCAACACGATATACATCAGAACAGATATACCAGTTGAAACACATGCATCTGTAAAATACATAAACAATACCTTATAATCATGTAAAAAAGATTGAATCAATGATAAACTATTGCAAATAGATTAACAAAGATCAGACCATTAAGCCAGAAAATTACGGTATCAAATAAGCTTAAAAAGGAGTTTTTATGAAAATGTCCAAACGACAATACCGCATCGGAGACTTAGCAAAAGCTCTCAACGTAGAAAAATTTGTCATCAGATTTTGGGAAAAAGAACTTGGTATCAAATCTCACCGTTCTAAAGGTGGCCAACGTTTTTATGAAGAAAAAGATTTTAAAAAATTCGAAACAATTAAAAATCTTTTGTATGACAAAAAATATACACTGGCCGGTGCTAAAAAAGAAATGGAAAATATTAAAAAAGACCGTAATGTTATTCCAACACAAACACACACACAAAAAAAATCTTCATGTGATTGTCAGCAAAAGCTCGCTTTACTTAAACAAGAACTTTTAAAAGTAAAACAAGCTCTTTAATTTTGACTTTGACAATATAAAAAAAAATCCTTTCATGGTACAATCATTTCAATTGCTTCATGGAAGGATTTTTTATGTTTTTCAACAAAAGTCACATACATTTTATGGGTATCAACGGCATAGGCATGAGCGGTATTGCAAAAATACTTCTCCAAAAAGGATACACCGTATCCGGTTGCGACATCACAACAAGTGGCAATCAGATACAAGATTTAAAAAAATATGGCTGCTCTATAGCTTCTTGCCACCAAGACACCATATGCAGCGATCCTTCTATACAATTTTTAGTACATACAACCGACATACGATCAGATCATCCTGAAATAATTGCAGCACACCAAAAAGGTATCAAAGTGATACATCGTGCAGATATGCTTGCTGAAATCATGCGAACACAATTTTCAATAGCAATCGCAGGATCCCACGGAAAAACAACCACCACATCGCTTGCTACACACATGCTCTTGCAACTTGATCAAAACCCAACTTTTATTATTGGTGGACAGCTCAACTCTGTACAAACCAATGCCCAGTATGGCTCAAGTCTTTTTGCAGTAGCGGAAGCAGATGAAAGTGACCGATCATTTTTAAAATTACCAAAGGCTATTTCTATCGTAACTAATATAGATTTAGAGCACCTTGAAACCTACGCAAACTTTGAAGATATCAAACAGACATTTATAGCATACATGAACCAACTACCATTCTACGGTACTAATATTGTATGCTTAGACGATGCGGGCATTCAATCAGTGTTACCCCATATCACCACACCCGTGATTACGTATGGCACACATCCTAAAGCTCACATTCGCATAGAAAACATACAGCTTATGGCTGATGAATCTATTTTTGATATCGTAGACACACGTAACAACATGGTTTATACAAATATGCGCATACCATTACTTGGTTTGCACAATGTTTTAAATGCTACCAGCATCATAACGCTTGGAATGACGCTAAGTTTAAACCTAGATGAAATTCAAGCTGCTCTTGGCACCTTTTCTGGTGTCGATAGACGTTTCACCATCAAAGGAGTTAGTAAGCGACATCAAGCCACCATCGTAGATGACTATGGACATCATCCCGAAGAAATACGCAATACGATTTTGGTTGCTCGCAAAAAAAGCAAAGGCCGACTCATCATGCTTTTTCAACCTCATCGTCACACCCGAACCCAACATCTATGGCATGATTTTATTACCGTTTTAAGTAACTCTGATCTTGATATGGTTATCATTACCGATATTTTTGCCAAAGGTGAACAGGCTCAGCCAGGCTTTTCAAGCTATGATATGGTACGCGCCATACAACAAAAAAACCCCTCAAGCAATGCGGTCTATATACCCCTGAGCAAAGAGGGCACAGAAATCATAGAGCTCCTACATCAAACCTTACAACCTCACGATTTATTACTCCTCCAAGGTGCTGGAAAAATAAACTCTTTTGCCAGCGATTTACTCGATTAATACGACTTCTTCAAAACCTACCTTCAGTTCAACCTAATCTTTTTTTCATAAATTGCTTTTATAAAGGCAATAAACCATTGACTTTGCTTCTTGGTTTTTGTCAATCTATACCATAAGTACAAAGGGAAATGGAGGTTACCCAATGAAACGAATAGTATTATTTTTGGCTATTGCCGGCATGGCACAGCAATCCTTAGGGATGTATGTCAGTTATGGCTATGGTCCACGATGGGGTTACTACCAAAGACCTTATTATAGACCTAACTATGGACCTGGTCCTTATTATGGCTATGGATATAATTACTCTCCTGTCGCAGCTATCGCTGACACCGTAGCAACAATAGCGACCGTTCAAGCTATTAATAATGCAAATCAACCTTCTTATGATCCACAAACTCGACGTGATGCTTTAAACAGGACCGAAATCAAAAAACAAATTCGCGATCTGAAAAAAGATATCCGTCAGCTGAAACGAGAACTTTCTGATAAAACTACGCGCTACGGAAAAGATTCGCGTGAAGTTGCAAAAATTAATACCAAAATAGAAAAAAGTAATGAAGAACTTAAAGAACTGAATAGTGAATTAAGAAATATATAAAAAAAGGAATATAAGCAATGAAATCATTAAAACATTTTTTAGCTTTTATCGCTCTGCTTTCAATACCTAGCATAATGTCTCCTCGCGGTGGCGGCGGTGGTCGCGGCGGTGGTGGCGGTCGCGGTGGCGGCGGTGGTGGCGGTCGCGGTGGCGGCGGCGGTCGCGGTGGCGGACATAGCACAAGTCATAGCGGTGGACGTGGTGGACACGGCGGTTATGGACATGGTGGTTATGGTCATGGTGGTTATGGTCATGGTGGCTGGGGTGGTGGCTGGGGTGGTGGCTGGGCTTTAGGATTAGGACTCATGACGACAGTTGCTGTTACAAGTTGGGCTTCAAGTGCAAGTAATGGTCAGCTAAATAGCGCTGTTAACGATTTGCAAAATCAAATCGATGATTTAAAACGCCAACAAACTGATGATGCTAAAGAAACTTTAAAAAATACTCAAGAACAACTTAAAGCTGTTCAAGCTGAGCTAAAAGAACGATCAATATCAAGATCATAAATATAGAAATTAAATGGGGGTTCTTATGAACAAATTATTTAAAAAAAGTATCATGGCTTCACTAGCCGTGGTAACCGTAACATCATACGTAGGTGCTGATGGCGGCGGCTTTGGTGGTGGATTTGCAGCTGGTGCTCTGACGGGTATAGCCGTTACGAGTATAGCATCAAGTGCAAATAGAGAACGTAGCCCTGAATATTACGAACAAAAAACAGTACAGCAACGAAATAGAACTATTAATAATCAAATCGAAACTCATAAACGCGAGATCAAAAAGCATAATCGCGATATCGAACGAATCAATAGAAAAAACAATTTAGATGATGTTACTAAAGCTCAACAAATCAAACCACACAGAGATATTATACAAAGATTAGAAGCTAAAATTGATGAATTAATACATGAGTTAGAATAAGGAGAAATTTATGAAAAAATATAATAAATACATTATTGCGCTTACTGCGTTAATGACTATCGCTTCTATATCTGCAGATGATTCTTCAGGATCAGATGCTTTAGATATGCGCGATATGAAAATAGATGATTATGTTGCGCAAAGCTTTACTTCAAAATCTGCTCTTTCGCAAGGGCTTGATGCTGCGCAAGCAGATAAACGAGCAATCACTGCTGATTGTAAGCAAAACCAAAAAGATGTAGATGCGCGTATTCAAAACTTAAAAAATGAATTACGAAAAACGAAAACTAAAAAAGCTAAAACAACGTCTTCAAAAACTCGCACAACAAAAACAGCACCAAAAAAATCGACTGATGTTGTAAAGAAAAAAGCTGTAGATAAAAAAGTTGTAGATAAGGTAGCTTAAAAAAGGAAAGTAGTATGAAAAATAATTTTACAAAAGCAGTACTTTTAAGTGTTGCACTTATGACAAGTCTTTCATCATACGCATTATCAGCTGGTGGTGCATGGGCTGTTGGTCTTGGTACCGCAGCTGCTGTTGGTTTAATCAGCTGGGGTATAGCTAAAAGCCACAAAAAAGATAAAGCGCGTCGAGAAGATGCACGTAACACTGATACTAAGAAACAATCGAAACGTGATACTTCAAAACCGAGCTACAAAGCTACAACTAAAGATACTAAACAACAAATAGCTGAAAAGAAAAGAATGAAAAAAGAACAAAGACTCGAATTGAAAAAATTAGAGAAAAGAGGCCAAGGAAGTACGATCGAGGCTAGAAACCGTAGATCTGAAATTGCAAGACTTGAATCAGATATTACAAGTCTAAAACAGACTCTTGCTTAAAAAATAACACCTTCACACTCTCACTAAAAAGACCTGTAGATTTAATGAAATCTATAGGTCTTTTTTATTCTGACCTTGAAACAAGGTTACTTTAATCGAATCTTGTTCATACAACGTAACCGTACACATCATCGCCTTGCGTGGTCGTTCAAAAATCATCTGTCGCGTATCACCTGAAAATTCTGCTACTAATTGCCAACCAATCAATTCCATATCTGCAACGTATGCAGCTCGTATCTCTTGTTGTGACATCGTACTCTTATGAGCTTTGTAAACTACTTCAAGCATATTAGAATTCGCATCATCGAGCACGATACTATCAACTACAAATCCCAATAACGGATCTGGTATCTCACTATGTAAAGCAAGCATTTCCCTGTATTGCGCCTTGGTTACCTGCTGCACCTGAGTTTTATATTGTTTTGCGCGAGATTGGTGACCCACAGAACTCGAACATGCTGTTATCACAAAAACCATACCCACTACAACGATCTGAAAAATACGAGAACCACATCCAACAATCATGATCTTAAACACCCTACTCTATAAAAAAAGGACCGCTCTATTGAAAGGCGATCCTTTTTATATTCTAAATAAATTGCGTATTATTTTGCTGTTTTTACTGCTTTTGCAGATTTACGAACAACACGCTCTTTAATAACCGCATCTTCACCCACTTTATGGCGAATGTAATACAATTTTGCTCGGCGTACTTCTGCTTTAGCAACAATCTTGATAGAATCAATAATTGGTGAATACAATGGGTAGATTCTTTCAACCGCAACACCATCTGCTGCTATTTTGCGAACTGTAAATGTTGATGAACCTGCATTGTTGTTTTTTGCAATAACGTTACCCTGGAATGTTTGAACACGTTTGTTATCGCCTTCTTGAACCCATTGAGCAACTTCAATCTTATCGCCTATACCAAATGCTGGATACGCAATATCGCGTACAGCCAACGACTGAATCGTTTCTTTGTTTAATTTTTTTGATTTCATGATGTTTTATTAACCTTTACCAATCAATTCATATCTTTCTTTAGATTACCAAAATCATATTAAATAACAAATAGATTTTGCGTAACCACATATTCACAAAAGCTCTTTTTTATGATTTAACATCAAAACCAAGCCATTTATCAAATATAATAGCCGCTGCTGATCGTACCGATAGATGATTAAAATCTGAAAAACCTTGTAAAGGTTGTAAGAAATAATCACACATATCCAACAACTCTTGAGCCATACCATGGCCAGTACCAAGCAGTAACAGTACAGGTCTATCATGTCCCCATACCTTAGTCTGATCGTGATACGATATCATGCGATCAGTACATTGATCAAATCGAGCTGATGTACCAATAATAATTGGTTTACATCCTTCTTTTTGTTCAATATCTGCAATAACTGCCTGAATGCTTTCTGTCAAAACAACTCGATCAAGCGCCTCTTGTCGATCTTTATTGTATTCAGCACCAATCGTTGAATCTTGCCAGAACTCTAAAATTGTTTTCACTATTTTTTGCTGATCAATAAGCGGTGTGACTACAAAATAGTTTTTTAGGTTATATGTCGCACTAGAACGAGCAATATCATGAATATCAAGTGATGTTACCGACGTTGTGCCAACACGACCACCCTTTAATACAATCTTATCATGCATCAATGCAACATAATGCGATGGAATAAAACGATGAGCTAGTTGTCTATCTTGCGCAGATAACCAATGCGATCGTAACCAATCAAAATGTTTTTTCACGGTGAGTTGCACAGATTTTTCTTTGCGCCACGCCGAGATTGCTGCATGATTACCGGATCGTAATATTTCTGGTACTTCTCTATCATGCCAAACAACCGGCTTGGTATATTCGGGATGATCTACAAAAGCACCGGAAAAAGAATCTAATTCTACCGATTCTTGTTTTCCAACAACACCTGGCATATGACGAAATAAACATTCCATCAACAACATCGCCGGAATATCTCCACCCATCACAACAAAATCACCTACTGATACTATTGCATCAGCATATTCTTGCTCAACACGCGCATCTACACCTTCATAGCGACTTGCTACAAACATAACATGCTCATGTGATTCGATTTTTTTCCACAACTCTTTTGCAGTTGTTTGAGTTAATCGAGTCCCTTGCGGTGAAAGAAAAACTTTAAATGATTTTCCCAATGAAGCATCTAATTGATTAAATGCTTGTTCCATAACGTCTGGACGTACCAACATACCTGAACTATGTCCAAATGTTGGCGCATCAATACGTTGCTTAGGCTGCACAAAATCAAAAACAGATTGCAACTTAAACGATAAAAGCTTTTTATCAATAGCTTTTTCGATCAAGCTGGTTTTTAAAAATTGTTCATACAGTTCCGGAAACAATGTAACAATAGAAACATTCATAGAAGTCACAACAGCAATATCAACATCAAATCACTATTCTGCTGATACTTTTTTTGCTTTTTTCGCTTCTACTTTTTTAGGAGTGTCTGCTTTTTTAGATGCTGCTTTTTTTTCTGTTGAAGCTTTAGAAACTTCTGACAAAGCTGCTGGATTTTGTTTTCTACGAATTGTAAGTAAACGAGCTACTACATCTGTAGGTTCAGCACCAACTGATAACCAATATGCTACGCGATCATCATGCATTTGAACGATCTGTTTTGTTTTTGGATTATATGTTCCTAAGTTTTCCAAAAACTCACCATCTCTTTTTTTGCGAGAATCAATCGCAACAATGCGATAAATCGGTGCATGTTTTTTGCCAATACGGGCAAAGCGAATTTTTACTGCCATTCAGCTAATCCTTTAGATTAAAAATATACATTTAATTTTTTATTTAAAAAATCGGTTCTTCTTTAGAAGTTTAACAAATTGTTTACTTTGTTCAAATCTTTGCAATAAAAGATTGACCGATGCGACATCTACTCCTGCCCCTAAAGCTATACGTTTTTTACGTGATCCATCGATTATATCAGGATTTAAACGTTCTTTTTTCGTTGTAGAATTTAAAATAGCTTTAAATCGAACTAACTCCTGATCGCTGCGTAAAGCATCTTCCTGCGATATTTTTACAGAACCCATACCAGGCATAAATTTCATAATAGAACTTAATGAACCTAATTTTGAAACCATAGTAAGCTGTTGTGCAAAATCTTCAAGCGTAATGCGACCTGATGTAATAGATCGCGCAAGAGATTCTTGTTCTGATTGTTTAATTTTATCTTGTGCATTTTCAACCAGCGTTAACAAATCTCCCATACCCAAAATACGTTTTGCAATACGTTCTGGACGAAACATTTCAAGTTGATCAATTTTTTCACCAACACCCATAAAAAATATAGGCTTTTTCAATTCATAACGAAAAGCAAATGCAGCACCTGCTCGACCATCACTATCCATTTTTGATAACACTGCCCCATCAAAACCTACTTGCTGCACAAACGTACGCGCTACAGACAAAGATTCTTGTCCTGTCATACTATCAAGCACCAAAAAGCTATATTTAGGTTGCACTATTTTTTTGATGTCTTGTAATTCTTGTATCATCTTTTCATCAACATGCAAACGCCCTGCTGTATCAAACAATAGATGTTCATAACCATGTTGCGTAAAATACTGCATAATCTCACGAGTTGCTACAACCGGATCCTGCGATGGCGCTTTATAAAAATCAACGCCTGCCATACCTGCTACCTGCTGTAACTGTTCGATAGCTGCTGGTCTATAAAAGTCGACTGACGCACACAAGATTTTACGAGCTTTACCTCGCTTTAGACCCTGCTGCTTAATCAAGTAAGCTAATTTTCCAATTGTTGTTGTTTTACCAGAACCTTGTAAGCCCATCATAAAAATAACGGACGGTATCTGAAAGGTAAAAGCTTCTTGCGTAACTGCTCCACCTAAAAAAGTGACCATTTTATCGTACACAACCTTAACAAATTGCTCTGAAGGTCTCATTCCTGATACAATTTTTTTACCGACTATCTCATCTGATACCGATGCAATAAATGTTTGCACCGTATCGTACGGAACATCTGACTCTAAAAGAGTATCTTTAATCTGATCCAGCGTACTTTTAATATTATTTTCAGTTAAATGCGTCTGACGCGTCAACGATGAAAATATAGACGAAAATTTTTCTGTTAAAAAATCAAACATAATATTTTAAAATTATTTCGTTGTAAGATTTTGCTTATTTTCTAACACTATACCAAATTTCATAAATAACTACACTATAAGCCGCTTTTTTAGTAAACTATTTTTATAAAGATCTATTGTGCGTGTGATATGAAAGCTGAATCAAGTTATGGCAAAAAACGAATTAATCTCAACTAATTTTACCAAAAGAACCTTATTAATCGGTGTTCACACACCCTATAATAAAACAGATGATATTCAAGCATACTACGATGAATTCATCAATTTGGCTCATACTTATGGCATCACTGATTACATCAACGTCAATATCAAACTACGTGAAGTTGATCCTGGGTATTTTTTCACCAAAGGTAAACTGAACGATTTAAAAACAATGTTTGATAATGATCAATTTGAACAAATCATCATTTCAGACAGCTTATCAGCGCAACAAGAAAGAAATTTAAACGATATGTTTGATTGCCCAATTTTAGACCGAACACGTCTCATTTTGGCTATTTTTGAAAAATCAGCTATTACCTCTGAAGGTAAACTACAAGTTGAGATTGCAAAATTACAATTTGGCAAAACTCGTGTCACCGGTTATGGTGTACATTTAGATCAACAAGCTGGTGCTATCGGTGTCCGCGGTGGACCTGGTGAAACCATGAAAGAAGCGACACTTCGTCACATTAGCCGATCTATTGAAACACTCAAAAAACATCTTGCAAAAATAGAAAAATCACGCGAAACACAACGCAAACAACGCATTAACCACCACGTACCTCAGATCTGCTTGGTGGGTTATACCAATGCCGGTAAATCTACTATTTTAAACGTTTTAACGCACAGCAATGTTTTGGCAAAAGATCAATTGTTTGCAACCCTTGATACGACAACTCGACAGCTCAACTTCACAGGCAAAGATATTGGTGTTTTATCTGATACCGTTGGTTTCATTCAACAGTTACCGCATCAACTGATAGAAGCTTTTAAATCGACACTTGCAGAACTTTCATACGCCTCACTTCTGCTTGTCGTTATTGACATATCAGACAACAATTGGCGTTCACACATCGATGTTGTGTTACAAACTCTTGATGAAATCAATGTCGATAAAGATATGTTGTTTGTTTTCAATAAAATAGACAAACTTGATCGCGCAGAGTTGCAAAAACGATTAAGCTCATTTGGTTTCTTTGCACCGTATGTTGCCGTCAGCTGCATACAGCCAGATGGTTTAGCTCCACTCAAAAAATATCTTATCAAATGGAAACCAAAATCTAACTAGGCTCAACATGATGCAGATCCAAGCTTTCAAATCATTTGTTGATCAACAATTAAATCATCCTCAAAAAAATGCCGTGACCCCAGAAAAAGGTTCTTTTTTGGTTATAGCTGGCGCAGGTTCTGGCAAAACACGCGTTATCACAGCTCGGATCACAAATCTTATTTTGGAACATGGCATAGAACCATCTTCAATTGTTGCTTTAACTTTTACCAATAAAGCTGCTCAGGAAATGCAACATCGCATCACTCATTTTTTGCCGCACATGCGTACTAAGCCTCATATTGCAACCTTTCACGCATACTGTTTAAAATTGTTGAAAAAAAACACTCATTTGCTCAACAAAGAAAACTTTACCGTTATTGATGCGCAAGATGCTCAGAAATTATTACAATCAATTATCAAAGAAAAAGGCATGGATCGTCTGTTTAACCCTAAACAATTAATCCCGCTTTTTTCTGGTCTTAAAATGAATGATTTACTCAACATCGATATGCCGATGTGGAACATGCACAACGCCCAACAATTCATGGAATTATTTAATGCATACGAACAACAAAAAAAATTAAGCGGCTATTTCGACTTTGATGATTTGTTATATACGACGTATCAACTTTTTGTTACGAACAAAACATTTCAAGAACGTCACTGGCAACAACATCGTCATATTTTAGTTGATGAGTACCAAGATACCAACCAAATACAACACGCACTGCTCAAAGCTATGACTCTCCAAAACAACGATCTTGTCGTTGATTCCGTGTGTGCCGTAGGTGATGAAGATCAATCAATTTACTCATGGCGTGGCGCTACCATACAAAATATTTTAGATTTTCATAAAGAATTTCCAAATACAAAAACCATTAAACTTGAACAAAATTACCGCTCAACGCAACAGATTCTTGATATTGCAAACAACGTCATCAAAAACAACACTGATCGCAATCACAAACAACTGTGGTCATCAAGCACGAAAGTTCACCGTCCATTACTTCTTGAATGTTTATCGGATTTACAAGAATCCGCTTTAGTCGGACAGCTAATTAACACGTTGAGCAAAAAAGAAAGTCGTTCATCGATTGCTATTTTGTATCGCACACACTATCAATCACGTGTTTTAGAAGAAGCGCTCATTAAAGATTCAATTCCCTACAAAATTATCGGTGGAATACAATTTTATGAACGAAAAGAGATCAAAGATTTATTAGCGTACTTACGATTACGCATGAACCCTTTTGATCGCATATCTTTTTTCAGAGTCATCAACTGTCCTTTGCGTGGCCTTGGTGAAAAATTTGAAGAACTATTTTTAGAAACGTGGAACCAAAATCCTCTTTCTCCTTTCCAAGAAATTATACAGCTGTTGATTTCTACCAACCAGGTCTCTGGCAAACAAAAATCATCGCTGCTGCAATTTGTAGAGCTTTTTAACGCAACCATACCAACCGACAAAGCGCATGCGTGCTTGGCTCATTTTGTTGCATCAACAAATTATCTAACCTATCTAACCGATGGTCATGAAAAACAAGAAGCTGAAGAAAAAAAAGAAAACGTTGCAGAATTTATCCGTGCTGCTGATTATTTTGATCAACAACACGCTACGGGCCTTTCTCAGTTTTTAGATGACATTGCATTAATGCAAGAACAGATCAAACAAGATGATGCAAGCGTAGATCGAGTTCACATGATGACACTTCATGCCGCAAAAGGTTTAGAGTTCAACAATGTTATTTTAACAGGGCTCGAAGAAGGTATCTTGCCAAGCAATCAGTCGATTGGACAGGATAATGTCCAAGAAGAACGACGATTATTTTATGTCGGAATTACACGAGCACAAGAAAAATTATGTATCATGACCAGCAAATATCGCAATGTGTTTGGCAAGCTTGACCAACAACGTCCTTCACGTTTTTTACAAGAAATTCCAGAACAGATGATACAACGTCAAGCTGCTACTCACTGGAGCAGGTCTGGATTTCAAGCATTTTTTGAAGATTGGATAGCACAAAAAGCACCTTCTGTGCATGCACCTGTAAAGCATTCCCCTGCACAAAGCTCCGTACATCAACAACACGTACACAGCGCAAAAATGATGCCATCTGATACTTCAATGCCTTTTAAAAGAATGCAAACCGTACAACACTCAATATTTGGGCTTGGCATTGCACATCACATAGAAAAAAAAGGTGACAAATATATCGTTACGGTACATTTCACACACCATGGTTCAAAAAAAATAGATAGCTCTTTTTTAAAAGCTATCTAAAAAATACGCGTGTATTTTTTTATAATTTTTTAATCTATAACCATTAAAGCGTTTTTTTGTGTAAGCATAGCACTAATCGGTTTTGACCCTACTTGAATTGGAGCTGCAAGAACCCCTACATTTGATAGTAAAGCATTGTTGTTACTCATTAAGCTTTTCATATCACTCTCCCAACCAAGCTTAATATCTGTTCCAATAACTTTACCATTATCAAGCACAACACCATCATCAGGTACTATGAAAAATCCCTGCTTGTTTTTTAAAACAACGTATAGTTTTTGTTGAATTGTAGGATTGTTTTTCAAATACGCCCCCTTCCAATTTTTAGCAAAAGCAAGGTTCATCGACCCAACTTCTGACCCTACAAATGAAATCACATTTAAAAAATCTACATAATTACGCTTATGTTCAAAATCAATAATGTAACATTCTTTGTGAATCTGAGAAAAAACTTGCTGAAGCTGCATAATATCAGCATGAATAACATGATCAGTCACCGTTCTTATGTTTCGAAACTGCATAAAAAGAGTAATTGCCAATAAAGATCCAAAGACTATAACTGTAACTACCGCAAACAACGGCGAAGAAGACTTTTTAGACAGTTTTTTAGATATCATATATCATAACCTCCATTCCCTTAACCCATTTACGTTAAGGATATCGAAAGCTCATCTAAAAAATCAAGTTTTTAATAATTTAACTTGATAGCCTGCTTTACTTCTGCCATGGTTTGTGCTGCCACAGCCCGTACCTTATCAGTGCCTTGAAGCAAGATACGCATCACTTCACCTTTATCAGTCGCCAGCTCTGCTCTTTTTTCACGAATTGGTGTTAAAACAGCATTTAAAACATCAAAAAGATACATTTTAAGCTTTACATCACCCAAGCCACCTGCTTGATAATGCGCCTTAAGTTCAGCTACCTTCTGAGTATCAGGATCAAATGCATCAAGGTACATAAAGACTACATTACCCTCTACCTGACCTGGATCTTGCACCCGAAGATGGTTTGGATCTGTGTACATACTCATCACTCTTTTTTTAAGATCATCCGGACTATCTTTTAAAAAGATTGCGTTGTTTAAACTTTTACTCATCTTTGCCTGACCATCGACCCCAACAAGTCGTGACACTTTGGATATCATAGGCTGCGCTTCTGGGAAAATCTCTGTTTGATAAATTCGATTAAAACTTCTGATGAGTTCATTTGTTTGCTCAATCACAGGTAACTGATCTTCACCGACAGGAATCAATGTTCCTTTAACAATCGTAATATCGGCTGCTTGGCTCACTGGGTACATTAAAAAACCAGCTGGAACTGATTCTTCAAAACCTCGTGCTTTAATTTCAGTTTTAACCGTTGGATTACGCATCAAGCGATTAACGGTGACTAAATTAAGATAAAAAATAGTAAGTTCTGCTATTTCAGGAATCATAGATTGAATAAAAAAGGTCGTTTTAGCAGGATCAAGACCGACAGCCAAATAATCCATCATCACTTCAACCACGTTATCGCGAACTTTGGTAGGATTTTCAAAATTATCGGTTAATGCTTGCACATCGGCAATCATCACATACTGTTTGTAGAGTTCTTGCAGTTGAACACGATTTTGCAACGACCCTACAAAATGACCAATGTGCAATGGACCTGAAGGACGATCACCTGTTAAGACAATCTCTTGCTTTTTCATAGAACACCTTATTACATTCACAATCAAAAATGCTGTACTTCTTGTAGCATACCAAGCAAAAAAGGAAAAATACATGGTCACCTATCAACCCTTACTGTATCTTCATCAATTTTGCAGCGAACAACTTGAACTATACTCCTACCAAAATTATGCTGAAGTTTTAATTCTTTCTTTTCTTGTGTACAAAACAATACTGTGGTTGCATAAAGATAGTACCAAAAATCTTGCTCTGTATGCTTATAGCTACATGGGTTTACTGATCGCAAGTTATGCCGCTCAAGCATATGTTCTTTTTTGGATATTGTTTTTTCTAAGTCCTTTAATCATGCTTGCATTCATCATCATACACCAACACAATATTCAACGCTTTTTTACCCAAGAAAGACTCGAAAAAATAGATGCTCAAGCTATGCCTGCAAACAATTGGCCAGCATTAATGATACGTTCAATGCTTTTTGCGGCACACCATAAAAAACATATATTTTGCATCATACAACGAAATGATATTATTGCTCACTTGATACAAACGCCCTACCTGTTAAATGTTGCAATACAACCTGATGTAACCGATTTTATCGTATCAAGTACACAGCTAGAAAATCCTACCGTCATGGTGATTTCGCAAGCTGGAATTATCAAAAGTCTCAATATCACGTGGTCTGAAAAAATGCATAATCGTATTCTGGTCGATCATAACCACGACACGTTACAACATAACATGCAAGCATCTGCAGCTTTAGCACAAGCAACTGATGCTTTTGTATGGTACATCGATCCTACGTTGCAACAAGCAACATTATGGCACCAAGATACCGTGATCCAAAACGTTTCTGCTCAAAAATTACTCACTATTTGCCAAAAACTGTTACAAAAAGAAGATCCTCAATCGTTAGGAGATATCTATGTTTCAAAAAGTAATTCCGATCATACAACATCCACACGCCCTTAAAATCTGGTCTTTAGTACTTGGTTACAGCATCTGGTATTGTGTTGCACAACATCAAACGATCACGCAGCACTATCAAGCACCAATTCTATTTTTTGATACTAATAATATGAATCTATCTACCCAAGATTCTGTTGAAATTATTCTGCAAGGATCACGCCAAGATATGCACTATTTTAATCCTGATCATGCGGCAATACATATCGATAGCACAACATTACGACCTGGCCAGCAAGAAATCATGATTGATCGCGAAAATCTTTTTTTACCTGACACTATAAAACTGGTAGACTTAATACCGTCTCATATTTCTATTAACGCTAACTAAGCATACCTATGAATCAAAACAAATATAAAACAAATAATATTTTCACCAACAGCGGCATCCGTGATAAAGCTGGATCTGGATACTTACAACCCAACAAATTAACAACTATTGCTCAAGCTATTGCGACACTTTTAGAAGAAGAGTTTGAAGATCCGTGCAACATTCTTATCGCAACTGACACACGAACATCATCTCCTGAAATTAAACAAGCTCTTTTAGATGGTTTTGCAGACTTTGATCATGAAATATATGATGCAGGTATTTGCCCAACTCCTTTTGTAGCAAAAGCATTGCGCGACTACCAACCAAGCAGCGATCAAGATGAAGATGATATGGAGTTTGATCCAGAAGAAGAAGGTTTTTTTGATCTAGGTATCGTCATCACAGCATCACACAATCCAGCTGAATACAATGGCATTAAAATTCTGACTGAATATGGTTACCTAACCAAAGAGATCGAACAAGAGATTTCCAGCGTATATCATGATTTAATGGATAATCCTTACGAAGATACCAATCAAACAATAACTCCTATATCCCTAGATCTCGTATCTTTTTATCAATCAACTATCACCGAACAGTTGTCACAAACTTCTTTAAAAAATATCGCCGTTACACTTGATTGTGCGCATGGTGCAACTGCATACATAGCACCACGTATTTTTAATGCTTGTGGCATTACAACAACTGCATATAATAACTCAACTGATGGCTCACTCATTAATAAAAATTCTGCTTGCTCACAGCCATCAATACTTCTTGAACAGATGCAAAAAAATAATACTCCTTGGGGCTGTGCATTTGATGGTGATGGAGATCGTGTCATAATTGCTCATCAGTCAGGAAGAATTTTTGATGGTGACGATCTATTATTTCTATTAAACTACCACCCTGATTACCAAGAATTTAAGACTGTTGTTGGTACCGTTATGACCAACAGTGGCATTGAACAAGCTTTACAAAAAATGGGAAAACAATTAATTCGCACGTATGTGGGTGAACGCAATATTATTGAACAATTAATTGCGCAACAAGCAATGATCGGCTCAGAAC
>JAGOTL010000047.1 GCA_018061805.1 Candidatus Babeliales bacterium | reverse complement strand
TGCACACAACCCTTGAAGCATAGCATCAGACCATGTGGTGCTACGTACCATCTTTTTAGTGATAAAATCAGGAACAATACACACATCACCTGCTGCAAAAATGTTAGAAATCGATGTCTGCATCCGATCTGATACCACAATAGAACCATTCAAAAGCTCAATGCCTGCATGTTGTACTAATTCTGAATTAACCAAAGAACCTGCTGCAACAATGACCATATCGGCTGGTACAACTGACTGTGAGTCCAGCAAAGCACCCGAAACTTGTCCTTGCTGCGATTGTATAGAAACCACCTTAGTCGACATGTAAGCCGTCACTCCAGCAACAGTAATGTGCTGCAACAACCAGCTTGCGACATCAGCTTGTACTTGTCCTGGCAAAATAGTTTCCTGAGCTTCTACCACCGTTACCTCAATGCCTTTTTGATGCAACGACGATACAGCCTCCATACCATTTAAACCAGCACCAATCACCACAGCGTTTCTGGGTTTATAATCATCAATATATTGATTAATAGCTACCATGTCTTGCAACGTATGAAAGGTAAAAACACCTTTGATATCATCGATAGCAAGCGATTTAGGCACGAATGGACGCGTACCAATTCCTAAAAAAAGATAGTCATATTCATACGCCATATCTTGGACATAGACTCTATTATTGGGGGTATCTAAGCGAGTTACGTAGGTATTAAAAAACACCTGAATATTGTTATTTTGATAAAAATTAAGATCTTTAAGCTGTAATGCCTGCTGCTCAAGCTCACCTGTTAAAAAATCAGCCAATAAACACCGATTATACGGCATATCTGGCTCTGCAGAAAAACATATGATTTCTGACTCTTTATCAAAAGATCGTAATTTTGTGATAAAAGCGACACTGGCCGCCGATAAACCTACAACTATAATTTTTTTAGACATACCTGACTTCACTCAAATAATGACCCAATATGACCACAGTATACCCTTATTTAATAAGCTTTTTTAGTTTTTTTGTAAATATGTTATACTTAGTTTATAGGTATCACTTTTTAGGGGTTTTTAAGTATGTCACATATTAAGCTTATTTTTATAGCCTTTTTTACGGCTTTGCCACTATCCAACTATTGCATGATCTCAGCTATTAAGAAATTTAAAGCAGAACACAGTCGTCTGATGGCAGAGATTAGACAAAGAGGAACAGCTCAACAACCCGACGAACAAAATATAAACTCGAAACATAATCTTTTATTGTCTTCAATTGCTTTAATAAAACAAAATCAAAATTCTTCAGCATCACAAGACACACCGCAAAATAACACCTCCGCCGCACTTTCGAATGTTCCAACAAAATCAAGATGGTCTCTATAGAGCGTTACTTCTTAAAACCACAGACTACGTATTATCAAAATTGTAATATAAATATTTAAAATTAGGGTTTTTTTATGTTTTTTTATCTACTATTTGGTCTTTTTATATCACTATCACTACAAGCACGACAACACAATGAATTCGATTTCCATCCCATCACAGAACAATACCAACCAACTAATCACCTCGAAAATGCAGCACACGCTAACGAATTTAATGAATTTGCTGGTAACTTGATAGCATCATTAGTTGTGTGCGGCGCTTTTCTTTCTATAACACATATTTTGTCAAAAAAACCATGTGAGAATCAAGAAAAAACTACTAAACCACACCAAAATGAAAATTATCAAGTTTTCGTTGATTTAATAGAAAAAATAAATTTTGAAAAATTTCAAATAAGATGTTCAGCAATGTTGCTAGCAGAAAAACAAGAAAAATTAAATACAATTATTTCTCAAAAAAAAGGTCATGCAGACGAGACTTCAATGCTAAAATTTAGCATACAAAATTTACAATATGAAGTAGACTCACGCAAACAAAACTTATCGGTTATGATAAAACAAGCAAAAATCTTAGAATGTTTAATATAATTAAACGCGTTATCAAAATTGTAATATAAATATTTAAAATTAGGGGTTTTTTTATGTTTTTTTATCTACTATTTGGTCTTTTTATAGGATTATCAGTTCAAGGATCTCAAGGCCAACTTAATTCGCGTGATATATCACCAATAGAAACAACCGACGAAGTCAAGGAAATAACTATTCCATTAACCGAGCAAGCTTTACAACAACATCAAATAAACTTAAGTAGCTTTTACGTATATCCTGGTATTAAAATAGCAGACTGGATAGAAAGCACTGAATCATATCGTGATGCAAAAAAGGAATTAAAAAGTGCTCAAAAAAAAGCTTTGCGATCTGAGCGTATGCGCAACTGGGTAGACCAAGAAGAACAACAATTTTTAACAAGAGCTCAAAGCAAGGGTTATTTACTGACTCAACAAGATATTAATAATGTTGTTAATATTTATGTTCGTGGTCATCAATCACCATCGATTCTTCCATCTGTATCCTCTGCTAACGCATCACAGCACTCAACATCACAAAACTCATTTTGTATCGATCATGATGAATCACAAGATCATGATGACAGTAACGATGAATTAAAACAAGTTTTCGGTGGCTATGTGCAATAAAATATCCAAAAATTCTCTTTATGCACCTCTAATTCCAGCAGTTAGTTGATGATAAGTAGGAACGCAAATCTGGATGTAACGGAATCGTCGTAACAAAATCGTATTGATAAAACTGTGAATTCAACGAATACTCAATCACCGTATTATCGTAATCTGTTGTCGGATTGGTAAACGATCCATTTTTAATTTTGTTAACTGGAAACGCTAAGTTATTCGCATCAGCACTATTAAACGGTATGAAATAATTACTGTTATTAAATATAGAACACTTATTACCTTCTAACGTATTGCGTATGTACAAGTTAGGAGTATGTGCGGTTACATCTAAAATACCTGCCGCTATACCATGAACATTTGCTGCGTTACCAGCAATCGTATTGTTTTGTAAGGTAATAGAATATCCTTTATCAAGCAATACTCCATAACTATGACCAGAGTGACCGATGTTGCTATAAATTTGGCAATCTTCTACCAACCCTTCAAGCATCATATCACCCATCACAAGTCCTGCACCCATAGGC
>JAGOTL010000024.1 GCA_018061805.1 Candidatus Babeliales bacterium | reverse complement strand
ATATCTAAGGATACCTCCTTAGATGCCCGTTTTTTAAGTGGTGGCAAAACCACTTAAAGGCCAAGACCCTGGCCTGAAGGGTCCTGATAACTTTAAAAAGTATTAATCAGTCGGACGCGACACGTGTAGCACATGCAATGAAACAAAAAACAAAGAAATAAATTTTTATGCTTTTTGTTTACAAAAACTTCTCAATGTTTAATTGAGGCACCACCTCTTGAGCACCCGTCACCATGTTCTTAAGCATGACGGTATGATCTTGTTGCTCTTGGTCGCCAATGATCAAAGCATAGGTTGCTTGTAGGTCGTTTGCTTTTTTCATTTTGTTTTTTATTTTTTGATCATCGAGCAAAACATCAACTGTTTTTCCGTGAGCTACCAAATGATCAGATAAATGCAGTGCAAGTTGGTTTTGAGCAGGGCTCATAGGTATGATGCAGGTCAGTGCTGGTTTAGGATCAGTCAGGAGTGCTTGATCATCTTCAAGTATCATAAGCAGCCGCTCCATGCCAATTGCGCAACCGAGTGCAGGGATTTCTTGTTTGCTGCCAAGTTGTGTTGCAAGGCCGTCATAACGTCCGCCGCCGCAAAATGTGTTTTGTGCTCCCAAGTCTACAGAAACAAATTCAAATACCGTTTTATTGTAATAATCAAGTCCGCGCACCAACTGCTGGTCGATTACAAAAGTTACCGCAAGGTCGTGCAATGTGTTTTGCAGAAGTTGCCACTCTTGTTGTGTTTCTTGTGAGAAAAACTGGTGTAACTTTGGAGCTTGCGCTGCAAGATTTTGGCACTCTTGTGATTTACAATCTAAAATACGCAGCGGGTTAGCGTTGAGTCGCACTTGGCATACGCTGCAAAGTTTTTCTTTTAAAGGTGTCAGTGTTGCAACGAGCTGTTTGCAAAATGCTGCACGATCATGAGGTTGTCCTAAGAAGTTTATTTTGAGCACAAAGTTTTTCATGCTTAGTGTTTCAGCAAAAAGTACCTGCAACATTTTGATCATTTGTGCGTCATATAAAATAGAATCAGCGCCGATCAGCTCAATGTTCATTTGGTGAAATTGGCGACATCTTCCTTTTTGTGGGCGCTCGTAGCGAAACATAGGCCCAAAGCAAAATAGTCGAGCCGGTGTTGTCATTTGTGCTTGGTTTTCCAAAAATGCGCGCATGGTACCAGCTGTTGCTTCTGGTCGCAAGCAGATAGCATCATCGTCATTGTTTTTTGACTGAATAATAAACATTTGTTTGCTGACCACATCGGTTTCAAAACCGAGTCCGCGTTCAAACAATGATACGTGTTCCAAAAGGGGTAGATCAACTTGTGTAAAATTGTATCGTTGAATGTGGCTTTCAATTTTTTTGCGAACACTCGTCCAGTATCTCATTTGAAAAAAATTATCCGCAACACCTTTAACTTTTAGGAACATAGTTTTTCCTTATTACAAAAACAAAACTTCGATTAACTCAGTATACCTTAAAAATGAAATCAAATAAATTATGGATGAAAAAGTTGACTTACCCTAAAAAAAATTGCTAGAACTTCAGATGAGTTCAAAAAAACGAACCTAAAAATTTGTAAGTTCATACTAAAAAATTATAAAGGGAATGATGAAAGGAGGAGTGACGAAGACTCGGCCGCAAAAAAGATAGTATCGTAATGTATTCCTAAAGAAAAAATTGAGGAGACTATGAAAAAACAGTTTTTCCTACTCTCATTATTAATGACAGTTTGCTCAGCTACGATTACTGTAGCTAGCACAAGCAATTGTTGCGCTACAACCTGTGATACAGCTTGTAACACAGATTGTAACACATCTTGCAGCACGACATGTGTTCCTGAACACGGTCATGTTTATTTAAACACAACACCTGAATTCCAATTCGCATCGCCAGAGCGTGTTTCGTTGTTTGAATCAAGCAGACTTAAAAACTTGAAACAAAATGATAAACATGGTGATTTCCAAGTTGTGATCTTTGGTGGTAAAAACACTAAAGGTTCAGCAGCGGCTGGTTACTACTTACCATACGGTCACACAACGTTGACTTTCGATGGTAGTGTAAAAAATCAAATATTTGCTCAAGTACAAGGTGAATCGATAACACAAATTGCAACTGCTAAAACAGGTGTAGCTGGTGACTTTATAGAGTATGGCACGGATGGTGCTAAAGTCCCTGGATCATTTGTGTCAGATCAATCTACATATCAATTCGATACCAATAAAGATACAAGCAAAATTTTACCATGGAACTTTGGTATTACGTATGCTGCTTTATTTGAACCACGTGGTGCTTCAGCAAATGGCGCATTGGTTGGTTCTGGTTTGATTACTACACCAGACTTTAAATCAACTATCAGCCCGTGCCTTCGCAGATGGCATGTAGGTGCAGGTTTAGAGTTAACATATCACTTCTCAGATGAAGCTGATGGCTGGTATGGTCGTATCTCAACTGCAATTCAAAACGTTCGTTCGCGCATTGTTTTGAATGAAAACGTAACATCAGAAAAAGATGCACTTGATGATAATTTAGCGCCAGCAAATATTTTTGGTACTGCAGCAACTGCTACACCCGTTATAGCAAGTACCCAACCTTTAGTTGCTACAGCTATAAACAACCCTCTTTATCCTGTAGATTCAACAGCAACAGTTGCTCCTGTTGGTAGCTTGCAAGCTGCGTACATCGGTACAGGTTTCCCTAACGATGTAGCTGGTAATGAAGGCGGTATTGCTCCAAATAACGTAGCAGAAGCTTTCAACCAAGCAGCATGGACATATGGTAAAATCGGTTGCGAACAAAAAATCACTCGTTTAGCAGATATCGAACTTTCAGTTGGTCGTCTGTGGACATGTGGTGATTGTGCTTCAACAAGCTGGGAACTTGGTCTTGTAATACCTGCTGGTAACAAACCATGTGCTACTTATGTAGCTCCTGCTGTAGTTGGTAACGGTCAACACTTTGGTATTCGTACTGGTTCTATCACAACAGTAATGTTGAAAGAATCAGAAGAATGTTCAACATGGTTCAGACTTGATATCGATGGTCGCTACTTGTTCAAAAACACTCAAATGCGTTCATTCGACTTACTCGGTAACGAATGGTCACGTTATATGATGGTTTGGAAAAACAAAGAAGCGTACACAGCGGCTGTAACTGCAGCAAATGCTCCAGTAGTAGCTTCAGGTGTAACAGGTATCGTAACAACTCCTGGTGTAGCACAACGTGGTTACACTCCTGGTATCAACGTATTTACCACAAGTTTCTATGTTAAACCGCAATTCCAAGGTCGTGTGAATAACGCTGTAGTATTCTGTGGCGAACATTTCAGAGCAGAACTTGGTTGGGCTGTACATGCAAAACAAAAAGAATGTGTAAGCTTAGCATGTGACTGGGATAGCGCTCCTGCATTTGCAGACTCAAGCTATGTTGGTGGTGTTGGCTTAAACAACAACAGAACAATCTACAATGATTCACAAACAACAGTTGTGAATGCAATTTCTGTATTAAATCGTGGTAATACAGGTGCTTTATTTGGTTTATCAAATGAAGCTTTAACAGATGATGCTTATGATAGCTTTGCTATTTCAGAAGCTGAAATCAGCCTTGATTCAGTAGCTTCTGTAGCTGCAATCACAAATAAACCATACATTACTTTAGGTTATGCATTTGATTGCGACTGGGCTCCAGTGCTTGGCATTGGTGCGTCATACGAATTCACTTCAGGTAACCGTGCATTGAACCAATGGTTAGTATGGGGTAAATTTGAGTTTGCGTTTTAATTAAGTAAGGAAATACTATGAAAAAACTTTTATTAGTAGGCTTGCTTACATTTGTTGGTTTAAATGCAAGTGATTATCCATCAAATTGGAATCAGATGAGTGGTGCGCAAAGAACTGCTTGGATGCGTAAAAACGCTTCACAATCAGTAGCTCCAGCGACAGTTGCTCCTGCTCCAAGTGCTTCGAAAGCTCCTGCTCCAAGTGCTTCAAATATGGCACAATTGGCTCAAGAGTTAGCATCAGACTCAGGACGTTTAGCTAATTTATTGGCAGCTTTTGAAGTAGCTAATAACTTGCCTGGCGGTAATGCTGCTGACGGTCGAGCAGACTTAAATACTCTCAATAGCTTGTAAAAGCACATACGCTTAAAATCTAAATAGGTTATAAGCCAAAAAAGAGGAAGTTGTAAAAGACTTCCTCTTTTTTTTGCGCTCATGCGAGTAGTTTAACTTTGCGGTAGCGTTGTGGTATACTTTGAAGAGTCAAAAAATTAATTCTTAGTTTTTTAAAAACAAGGCTTTGTGGCAAATTATGACACGCGGTTGGGTGGCACGTTTCAAAATAGTTGCGCATGTGATGCTGGGGTTACTTCTGGGTGGTTGCATAGCGATGGTGTATGTAACATCGTCGCCTCGGTTTCGTACGTACGTGCAACAGTCAATTGAGTCTGCTTGTTTGCGTGACTTTGGTGTGCAGTTGAAATGTCAGGTAGATAGTATCGATTGGTTGTCTTTGCAGGTGCATTTGTCCAATATGCAGATAGGTCATAGTGCAACACTTGATGATCAAAATTCTGATGCAACATGGTCCATAGTTGCTGAACGTGTGACCGTGCAATCATCCTGGTTGTCACTGCTGGTGCAGCGTGCATTGGTACTGCATGTACAGTTTGGCCATGTGATCATGATGGAGCGCTTTGCGCAGTCGCCGGATAATTTAAAGAATTTTTGTGTGCAGATGTTTACGCAGGCGGGTTCACCGTGGGTGCGACTTGAAGCTATTTCGATCACAGATGGGCTTTTGCATTTAAAACGTATGAGTGATGGGTTGTATGTTGATGTGCCGCATCACACCACTATAGAGCTGGATGCGCGTAGCACCAAATTAAACATGCGTGTGCATGACGGAGTGTTGTGGTATCAACAAGGCATGAGCATAGATCATGTCGGTGGTACTCTGACAGTAGAGTTTCCATACGCGTCACAACAATCGAGCATGCGCGTGGATACACAGTTTACAGGGTCAGTGCATCATCATGATGTGACCACACAAGCAAGCATGACAGGTCATCTGCGTGATGGTCGTGGTTACGGTGCCATAACCACTGACGATGAGTCAATTGTGATAGATCCGATTACGGTCAAATTAGAACCACAACATTGTTGGTGTTTTTTAAAAGTACGTGCAACTCCGCAGTTGCTGCATCATTTTAATGTGCCCGATGTGCTCACTGATTTGGGTGGCCATGTGGGTGTTGAAGTGCAGTTTGATGCGTACAACATTGTTTCCACGTTGCAGTTTTCGGTATTGCTCAGTGATCTTTTGTACAAAGCAAAACCGATGCTGCCAGGTGCAACATTTACGATCACGCATCACACCAAGCAAAGTTGTTCAGGATTTTTCTGCATGAACAATCAACAGTGGGCGCGTGCACAATTTGAATTAGTATCCGGTGGGCAAACATTAACGATGCATAGTTGTAAAACCATTGAGTTGGTACAAGGGTGGGTACTTCCCGAGCAACAATGTAGTGCAGAAATCAGACGCAATAAGCAAGGTTTGATTCAGGGAAATTATCAGGCAATGTTGCAACATTCGATCACCGGTCAAACAATGATGCTGCAAGGAACATTGGTGATCAAAGATCAGGTGTTGGTGTTGCAAGGTATGATCGATGGTACATCCTACAACCTTGAGTTGCAACTCGCACCAGAACTGATGTTGAAAAGCTTTCAAATGTTTGACGGGTCAAAGTTGGTAGTTGATGTGGCAGCTGATCAGCAAGATAGTGCCTACATTGTAGGATCTGTTGATTTTGCATTGCTCAAAAAAATAGTGCCAGAGCCTTTTAAAATGTCATTTGCACAAGATGGATCCTTTACGGGGCGTGGTTATTTTAAAGATGGAGTGTTGCACACAGCGCTTCAAACTCACTATGCGCATATTCGAATTCCGTATGTGTACAATGTGATACAAAATATGACCGTTGCATGTGAGATCGATATGCAGCAGCGTAGCATAGTGCTCAAAGATGTTGCAGTTGATTTGCATGAAGGTACGATGCGTTGTTTGCGTGCGACAGCATTGTTTGATAGTTCGCTTAACTGTGTGTCACTTCATGTTCCGATTATGTTTGATCATATCATGATGAGTGTGTACAAAGGTGTGTATGGTTTAGCATCAGGTAGAATACTTATGACCAAGCATGACAAAGATGTACCAACACATGTAGAAGGAAAATTATTTTTACACAAAGTAGAAGTAAAAGAAAATATTTTATCGACACAGTTTCATGAAATAGTAGCGCAGTTTGCAGAAAGTTCATCCACATCACTGTGGCCAGAAGATGTGACGTTTGATATCGGTGTCATGGTGCATGATGGGTTGCAAGTTTCAACATCATTTATGTCTGCGCGAGCAATGGTTGAGCTGATGGTGCAAGGTTGTTTAAAGCAGCCAAAAATATCAGGAAGCATTAACATCGTAGAAGGGCAATTGCACTTTCCGTACAAATCACTTTCAATTGTGCAAGGTAAAGTTTTACTGTTGCCAGAGCAACTGCTTGATCCTGTTATTCAGTTGACTGCTAAAGGAAAAATTAAGCGGTACTTGGTGACGTTGCAAGCTCATGGTACAGCTCTTGCGCCCCATATTCAATTTGAGTCGCAACCGTATTTGGATGAAAATCAGATTTTATCGTTGTTGATGCTTGGGGTAGAAGATCAATCACTGAGTTTGATGGTTCCTGCTTTTTTGACACAGAAATTTCAAGAGATTATGTTTGGACCAGCGCTATCAACATCAAAACTCAAAGCAGTGTTTGATGGCCTGTGGAAAACGATGAAATATGTGCGATTCTTACCGCAGTTTACTAACCAAGCTGATCGTGGTGGTTTGCGTGGTATTTTTGAAATAGATGCTTCTGAAGATTTACATGGTAAAATTGATACGAATTTTGAAAAAATAGAAGATACAAAATTTGATGTAGATTATGATGTTACGGATGATGTAACGTTACGCTTGCAAAAAGATGGTCCGAGTACGTATGGTGGCGAAGTCGAGTTTCGTTGGAAATTTTCATAAACATTTTTTTGCGGAGTTAAGGGTATGAAATTAGCCACTTTTTGCGTGTTAGTTTTTGGTTGTACTGGATTGTATGCTGTTCGATCTTTTGTGCCTGTTCAGCGGGCTTATTTTTCACCTCATATTCGTAATGTTCTTGCAAGTATGATAGAGCAAGAACGAAAAAGTATTCATGTAGCTGCGTATACCATGACTGATCCTACCGTTGCTCGATCACTGGTTGCAGCTGCGCGGCGTGGTGTGAATGTGAACATTATTGTTGATCCTTACACTGCAGCAGCAAGTAACTCTAAAATAAAAAACCTTCTTGCTTTGTACAATGTACACTTGTATCAGTTTGTATCTGATCATCCGCAGGGTAGCATTATGCATCATAAATTTTTATTGTTTGGTCATAATGATTTTTATGATGTCACAAAACATAACAAGCACAAGTGTCTTACCATGACCGGTTCTTGTAATGTTACGACCGCTGCATACAGTCGTAATTGTGAAAATATGTTGGTGATTAATGACGTTAATATTTTTGAAAGTTACTTACAAGAGTTTCGCAGTGTTAAGCAGTCGTGTGTTCGACTATCTAAAGTCGGAAAGTAAATGATGAAACAAGTGATTAAGCTTTTTTCTCATAAAAAAATCTACGTATTGATTGCGCTTTGGTGGCAATGTACGCTTGTTGCATTTTCAGTTGTTTATTTTACACCGCGTGATGATTTGCGAACTCAGTTGATAACTTTGATTCAGCAAGAACGACAGTCGATTCATTGTGCCGTGTACATGTTTACGGACAAAAAAATTGCGCAAGCTTTAGTAGATGCGCATGTGCGTGGCGTGAGAGTATCTGTGGTAATTGATCAAATATCGATGGGTGAAAAATATGGCAAAGGTGTTTTTTTACAAAACAACGGTGTATCGGTAGCGGTCTTTGTGCCTAAAATGCGTTTTGCATTTGCATCACCGATCATGCATCATAAATTTTTTGTTTTTGGATATAATGCAGAACATAAAAAAAGTTTAATTTGGACAGGGTCATACAATTGTACGCAATCAGCATCGAGTTTACATGATGAAAATGTTATCGTGACCGATGATGTAGCAGTGATTAATCAATATCGTGAATGTTTTACGATGTTGTCAGAGCGACTACAAAAAACAAATTTATAAATTATTTTGCTTAGGGAAAAATAATGAAACACATCATGATTTTTACATGTTTTTTTGCTGCAACTATGCAAGCTTCAGATATTGTGCAACGTGAAATTGCACATCGTTTTTTTGATAGTAAGGTCGTGCAATCGTTGCAATCTGATATGGCATGTAAAGTGATGCTTATGACTTCACAGTTGTGTAGTTCTACACGGCATCTTGGCATATTGTCGCCATTGTACCAACAAAAAAAGAGTGATGTGTCGGTACTTGTGACGCATGATCTAGCTCATGGTTCAGATCGAGCAAGGTTGGTGCGAGAATACGGATCACTTCCGGTATGTGTGATGCCTCAGGATGATTTTGGAATTCAGGTGAAACATGATGCAATACAACAAGCATTGGTGTATGAACAAGCAAAAAACAAATTAGATTTTTTACTTGCACTGATCATGATGCACAAAGATGCATACCTGGTGTACGTTGATAATCAAGGACAAGAACTTTGGACGCGCGGTACGCGTGAAAGTTATGCAGAATTAGAGCACGCACTTCAATTTCGATTGGAGCGTAGTCAACTGCATACGTTTAAAAATAGGTGAAACAATTAATCAATTTTTAGTGGTTGCAAGGTGTTAATGATACTTTGTAGATCGCTTGCAAGTGGTGATGTAAAACTGTACGCAATGTCTTGATACACAAATTCAAGCTTGTGTGCGTGAAGTGCATGACGATTGAGTAGTTTTGATTTTGCACCATACAAATAATCAGCAAGCAATGGATAACCCAGTGCTGCAAAGTGAACACGAATTTGATGTGTTCGTCCTGTGATTGGTTTGATTTCAACAAGGCTGTATTCTTTAAAATATTCAAGCACTTTAAAGTGTGTCACGGCAACGCGACTGCTTGCACGTTTGGTAGTTGGTGTAAAATGGTACATTTTATTACGAACCGTTGGATGACGACCAATAAGAAAATCAATCGTACCTTCTGATGGTGGATGTCCGAGCACGATAGCAAGATATGTTTTATGAATCAAACGATTTTTAAACATATCGGTAAATGTACCATGCGCATGGTTCGTACGAGGAATGATCATAAGACCCGATGTATCTTTATCAAGTCGATGTACAATCCCAGGTCTATCAACCAGTCCTACGTGTGCAATTTCTTGATGTGTGTGCGTGATCCAATCGCTGAGTGTGACATCATCATAATTTTCACTGGGCGCATGCACCACAAGGCCTGCCGGTTTGTCGACAATTAAAAAATCTTGCTCTTTGGCAATGATAGAGACGTTGAGATCTTGAGGTATTTCTTTAGGAGTGTTGTCTGTTTTTTCTTCAGGAAACTGTATAAAAATAGTATCACCAGGTCGTAAAATATAACTTGGCTTTACAATTTTTCCTTGATTGATTTTGATCAGTTGTTGTACAAATAATTTTTGCAAAAATGAACGAGAATATTGTGTAAAATGACTTGTGATACATTTATCGATTCTTTGGCCAACGTGATCTGGTTGGACTGTAAATGTAAATGAACTACCTTGTTGAACCCATCCTGATTGCATGTTTACCTCAATATACCAAAATGGTTAGCATTTGTTGTGCCGATGAAGGCTTTTACGTAGATGTTTTTGATATTATTTAAGTATAAGAAAAAACAGCAGTAGCGTCAAACGCAAGATACGTTTTTGCCTTTCAGATAGAAAGTTTGTTGGTTTTATGCCGGATGGTATAAAAAGTCAAAAGGGGTCGTGGTTACTACATGCGAAGTCATAAGTTTATGAGTGGACCGTATCTTTTTTGAGTGATCTGTATTAGAGTATAAATATAGACTAAAAGCTTATACTAAAAATCTTTAGATAGTTTTGTGTGAATCGATTAAAAGGGTTTAAGTGCCAATTTATGATTCATGCATCAAATAATAAATCTGTTTGATGGTAACAAAGGGGTTTTATGGAACAAAAACATATCAATTCTACTGAAGAGATCTTGCAAAACATTGATGAAGTGATTGCTGGGACAACTGATCGAGCAAGAGTTTTGTTGCAAGTTGTAATTGATATGCATCCTGCTGATAGTGCGCAGCTTTTAACGCGGGTAACCGATCGGCAATTGGCTGATCTTTTTATTAAAATGCCACCAACCAAGCAACTTGAAATCTTTGAAGAGTTGCATGACAATGATAAAGAAAAAGTACTTGTTGCTTTGGATGATACCCAAAAAGCATTTATTTTGCGCCAAACCCCCATTGATGAGTTGACCGACTTATTTGATCAGCTATCTGATAAAGATTTAAAAAAATGTTTAGACATTTTGCATAAAAAAGATCGTCAAAAAGTTTTGTCTTTGATGAAGTTCCCAGCAGATAGTGCTGGTGGTATTATGACACTTGATTTTATTACGCTTATGCAAGATATGACGGTTGGTCATGCAGTTAATTTGTTACAACGAATCAAGCCTAATATCGATGTGCATCGTCAAATTTATGTAACCGATCAACAGAACAAGTTGGTGGGTTATATTAACTTAGAAGACTTAGTGCTTAAATCACCTCAAACTCGCCTGAGCTCTATTTTAAAGCTGGTGCCCTACGTAGCAAGAGCCCAAGAAGATCAAGAGCAGATAGCTCAAAAAATGGTGCACTACGGTATGATGACGGTACCTGTGGTTAATGAACACAGTTACTTGCTGGGTGTGATACCTGAAGAGACCTTGATTGATGTTATTCAACAAGAGGCAACCGAGGACGTACAACGTATGTCGGCAGCTCCTGTGACAACCACCTATTTTGAGATGTCGTTTTGGTCGCTTTTGTATCAGCGTAGTTTTATTTTGGGAGTTTTGTTAATTTTTGAATCAGTTACCAGCTTGATTATTGGTCGTTTTGAATCAACATTGTCACCATTTTTAATCATGTTTTTTGCAATGCTTGTCAGTACCGGTGGAAACACAAGTGGTCAGACATCAGCTATTGCGATTCAGGGTATGTCATCTGGAGATATTAATGAAGGTAACACCGGTCAATTTATTTGGCGTGAATTTTTAATTGGATTTTTACTGTCAGTCATTTTGTCAGTAGTGGCTTTTGTACGCGTGTACTTATATCATCACGATTTGATGGGTAGTGTGGTAGTAAGCATTGCATTAGGACTCATTGTTCTGTTTTCAGTCTTGCTTGGTGCCTGTTTGCCCGTTGCGCTTAAACGACTCGGTATCGATCCTGCCTTTTCGGCTGGTCCAGTGCTTGCGACGGTGATGGATATTTTAGGAATCTTTATCTACTGCTATGTTGCTTACCTTATGTTATCATAAAAAATATGCATTTTTCTTGACAATAATCGCTTAGATTAGTACTTTATTAATATCTTTGCAAAAAATCTTAAAAAAACCTCCGTTTTTTATGTTACAATTGTTGAAGATGTTTTGAAATTAAACGAGCCGCTAGCTCAGTCGGTAGAGCAACAGCCTTTTAAGCTGTGGGTCGTTGGTTCGATTCCAACGCGGCTCACCATTTTTTTGCATAATAGTGCAGAAAGGTGGAAGCCACATAAACAATGTGGTTTGCTTTATCTTTTCATGTTTCTGTGCATGAAAATACATTGAAAAATAATAAGTGATACGTCACTTACTTGTACGTCCCTATCGTCTAGCCCGGTCTAGGACACCACCCTTTCACGGTGAAAACATGGGTTCAAATCCCATTAGGGAC
>JAGOTL010000023.1 GCA_018061805.1 Candidatus Babeliales bacterium | reverse complement strand
CCTTAAAGCTGCAGGGTTGCGTCCTGAATGGATGGTTTTGGATGTATTGCCGGTCTTACCACCGGATTTACGCCCATTGGTTCCTATTGAGGGTGGTCGTTTTGCAAGCTCTGATTTAAACGAATTATACCGTCGTGTATTGAATCGTAACGTACGGTTACAGCGTTTGATAGAGATTGAAGCTCCAGACGTTATCATTAAAAATGAAAAACGTATGTTACAAGAATCTGTTGATTCATTGATTGACAATGGTCGTCGTGGTCAACCTGTTCGCGGTTCAAACAAACGTCCATTGAAATCACTGAGCGAAATGCTTCGTGGTAAACAAGGTCGTTTCCGTCAAAACTTACTTGGTAAACGCGTTGACTATTCAGCTCGTTCTGTGATCGTTGTTGATCCTGAATTGAAAATGAATCAGTGTGGTTTGCCAAAGGTTATGGCGCTTGAACTATTCAAATCACACGTTTACGCAGAATTATTACGTTGCAATTTTGCTCCAAATTTGCGCATTGCAAAGAAAATGGTAGAAGATGGTGCAACTGAAGTTTGGGATGCGTTGGATACTGTTGTTAAAGGTAAAGTTGTGCTCTTAAACCGTGCACCAACATTACACCGTTTAGGTATTCAGGCATTTTATCCAATACTTGTGAATGGTAAAGCTATTAAAATTCACCCACTTGTTTGTTCTGCATTTAACGCGGATTTTGACGGTGATACCATGTCAGTTCACTTACCATTAAGCTGCAAAGCGCAACGAGAGTCTGAAAATTTAGTACTTTCAACTCGTAGTTTACTTGCTCCTTCAAACGGTAATCCGATTGCACTTCCGTCACAGGAAATGATTATCGGTTTACACTATATGACTAAAGTACGTCGTTATGCACAAGGTGAAGCTTCTGTATTTTCAAACGAAAAAGAAGTTATTACAGCATATAGCTGTGGATCAGTTGACTTGCATGCGATGATTAAGTTGCGTTTGAAATCTGGTGATATTGTTGAAACAACGGTTGGTAGAACATTGTTGTATGACATATTGCCTGAAGGTGCAGATTTTACATTGCTTAATAAACTCCTTCGTAAGAGTGACATTGCTCGCTTAGTAGAGCATGTATACTTTAATTTTGGTTCAGACCGTACTGTTCAATTCCTTGAAAAAATCAAAGAATTTGGATTTAAGTATGCAACTATGGGTGGTATTTCATTCCCAATTGAAGGTTTGCTTGAACCAAAATCAAAAGTAACAGCTCTTGCAGAAGCAGAGAAAAAAGTTGAAAAAATTGAGAAGTTGTTCAAAAGTGGTGCAATTACGAACGGTGAACGTGAAAACAAAATCGTTAGTATGTGGCATCAGACAGCTGCGTTTATTGCAAAAGATATGTATCAGCAGTTTGAAGATTACGATCATCAAGCATATGAAAATGCTGATAAATCATTCAAATGGTTTAACCCTATCTTTATGTCAATTGACTCAGGTGCACGTGGTACCAGAGAACAAATTAAACAGCTTGTTGCGATGAGAGGTTTGATGTCTAAGCCGTCTGGTGAAGTTATTGAAACTCCGGTTAAAAGTAACTTTAAACATGGTTTAAGCGTATTTGAATACTTCATCTCAACACACGGTGCTCGTAAAGGTCAAGCCGATACAGCATTGAAAACTGCAAACTCTGGTTATTTGACACGTCGTCTTGTTGACGTAGCTCAAGATGTTGTTATCACTTTGGATGATTGCGGAACATTGGGTCATTTAGATTTAGAAGATTTGAAAGAATCTGGCCGAATTATTTATCCATTGATTCGTCGTCTATACGGACGCATATTGGTTGCAGACTTGAAAGATGGTTTAACAGGAGAAGTCTTGTTAAAACGTGGTCAGTTGATAACTCGTATAGAATTAATGAGTTTGAAAAATGCATATATTACCAAAGCTAATGTTCGCTCTGTATTAACATGCCAAGCAAAACGTGGCGTGTGTGCACAGTGTTACGGTATGGATCTTTCAACTGGTAAATTAGTTGAAACAGGTCTAGCTGTTGGTGTTATTGCAGCACAATCTATCGGTGAACCTGGAACACAGTTGACTATGAGAACCTTCCACATCGGGGGTACTGCGAGTCTTGCTGAACAAACATCATATGCTGCAAAAGCATCAGGTAAAGTTCAGTTCATTGATATGCGTGTTGTAACAAATCATGATGGTCAAGATATTGTTGTAAGCCGTAAGGGTAACGTTAAAATCTTGTCTGAAAATGGACGAGAATTGCAAGAGATGCAAGTACCGTATGGCGCAGTAATTATGGTTAAACAAGGACAAGATGTTGTTGTTGACCAAGAAATGATCAAAGTTGATCCTCATAATGATTATATTGTGAGTGAAAAAGAAGGTACTGTTGAGTTTGTTGATTTGATTAACAATATTACATGCCAAGAAAAATATGATGAAGTGGCTCAAAAATCATTCCGTTATATTTTAGAGTTCAAATCAGATAAATATCAACCAGCGCTTGCTATCGCAAAAGGTGATGAGCGTACGCAGTATTATTTACCGCATGGTTCATATTTATTGGTAACAGACAAACAGTCTATTAACGTTGGTGATATTATCGTAAAAATTCCACGCGAAGTTTCAAAAACTCGTGATATTACCGGAGGTTTACCTCGAGTATCTGAGATCTTTGAAGCTCGTATTACGAAAGATGCAGCAATTATTTCTGACATCGATGGTGAAGTGGTATTTGGTGGATTACACCGTGGTCATCGTAAAGTAAGTGTTGTTTCTGGAGATAACTCGTTTGCGTACCTTATTCCGCGTGATCGTCAATTGATCGTGGCTGAAGGTAATAGAGTTAAATCTGGTGATGCATTAACAAACGGTGTTCCAGTTTTACAAGACGTTCTTCGTATTATGGGTGTTGATGTTTTACAAACATACATCGTAAACCAGGTTCAAGAAATCTATCGTTTACAAGGTGTGGATATCGATGACCGTCATATTGAAGTGATTGTAAAACAGATGCTTCGTAAGGTACGTGTTGCAACTCCAGGTGACTCTGATTTCTTAATCGGTGACTTGGTAGACAAAATACACTTTAAAGCGGTTAACACTGCACTTCGAACAGAAAGTAAGACTCCAGCAATGGCACGACCTGTCTTGATGGGTATTACTATGGCATCATTAGGAACTGAAAGTGTATTCTCTGCAGCTTCATTCCAAGAAACAACCAGAATTTTATCAGAAGCAGCTGTTTTTGGTATGGTTGACAATTTATATGGATTGAAGGAAAACATAATTGTTGGTAAATTAATTCCTGCGGGAACTGGTATAGCGGCATTTAAGGAGAAACACCTCAGCGGAGAAATTTGTAAGTAGATATGGCAGGCGCGTAGCTCAGTGGTAGAGCATTGCTTTGACGTAGCAAGGGTCAGCGGTTCAATCCCGCTCGCGCCTACCAAAAAAAATTGATATATAACTGTACATAAAAGGTTTTTTTAGCATGTTAACACCATCAGAAAAATTAAAACTCATTACTGAGTTTGGTAAAAACGATAAAGATTCTGGTTCAACAGAAGTGCAAATCGCATTAATGTCACACAGAATTAATTATTTACAAGAACACATGAAATCTTTTTCAAAAGATTTCAGTACACAACGTGGCTTGATGAAACTTGTTAATAATCGTAAAACGCTTCTATTGTATTTGCAAAAAACAAATGAAGCTTCATATAAAGACGTGATTAAACGTCTTGGAATTAGAAAATAACGTTAATCGAAATGAGAACTAAGTATGACCAAAACTTTTAAGATGCCAAGACTGGGATATGAAATCACAGTTGGCAAATTTGCAAATCAAGCTGATGGATCAGTATGGTTTCGTCACAAAGATACTATTATTTTAGCTACAGCTGTTATGGCAGATGCTAAAAGTTTTCCTGGATTTTTACCTCTTTCTGTAGATTATCGTGAATATTTTTCAGCGTCAGGTAGAATTCCTGGTGGTTATCTTAAAAGAGAAGGTCGTTCTTCAGATCATGAAATCTTGGTAAGTCGTTTAATTGATCGATCAATCCGTCCATTATTTCCTGATTACTTCTTTAATGAAGTACAGGTCTTAACAACGGTTTATTCAATCGATAAAGATGCGTTACCAGCTCCATTGGCATTACTTGCAGCATCATTATCTTTGGCTGTTTCAAGAATCCCATTTGTATCACCTGTTGGTGCTGTTCAAATTGGACGCATTAATGGTGCTTGGGTTATAAATCCGAGCAAAGAACAGCACGTGCAATCAGATGTTATGATTCTTGTTGCAGGTACCAAAGAAGGTGTCTGTATGGTAGAAGGCAGTGCATCAATGTTGTCAGAAACAGAATTTGTTGATGCATTGTTCACAGCTCATGATGTCATTAAAGAGCAAGTGATCTGGCAAGAAGAAATCATGAAAGATCTTCAAATAACAAAACAAGATGTAACAGATGCTAAGTTTGATTGGAATGATTGGCATTCTAAGTTGACGACATTTATGACATCTGATCGTGTTGATGAAATCTTTATACATGGTGCTCAAAAGCAATCACGTAAAGAAGCGATTAAAAAAATTAAATCTGATTTCTTTGCACAGCATGTGGCAACGTTAGTTGCACCAGACAGTGAAGAAGAGAATAAATTAGATTATTTATTTGAAGCAGCTTTAAATGATATCGTTAGCGTAGAAATTGTAAAAAGAAAACAACGTGTTGACGGACGTTCTTTTACAGATGTTCGTCCAATTACAACTGAAGTTGGTTTAATGCCAACAGTGCATGGTTCATCATTCTTCCAACGTGGTCAAACACAAGCGTTAGTAAGTGTCACACTTGGTAGTGGTAAAGATGCTCAGAAAGTAGATGATTTACTTGAAACTGAACCGCTTGATATATCATTTATGTTGCATTACAACTTCCCACCGTTTTCAGTTGGTGAAGTTCGTCCAATGCGCGGTCCTGGTCGTCGTGAAATTGGTCACGGTCATTTAGCTGCATCTGCAATTAAACGTGCTATGCCTGATAAAAAAGATTTTCCATACACGGTTCGTATCATCTCTGATATTTTAGAATCAAATGGATCAAGCTCTATGGCAACAGTGTGCGGAACAACTATGGCATTAATGGATGCTGGTGTTCCTATGACTGATATGGTTGCAGGTATTGCAATGGGATTATTGTCTGATGCACATGGTCAATTCCAATCAATCACAGATATTACAGGTTTTGAAGATGCTTTAGGTCTTATGGACTTTAAAGTTGCAGGTACTCGTAATGGTATTAATGCAATTCAAATGGATATTAAGTATAAAGGTGGTTTACCTCGCTTAGTATTTGAAAAAGCATTAGCTCAAGCACGTGATGCACGTTTATTTATTTTGGGTGAAATGAGCAAAGTGATGTCAGCTCCTAATAAAGAGTTGTCACCATTAGTACCTCGTATGATTGCATTGCAAATCGATCCAAATAAAGCGGGTGCAATTATTGGTTCTGGTGGAAAAATTATCAAAGAAATTATTGAAAAAACTGGAACAACGATTGATATCGAAGGTTCAGAAGTTAATATCTTTGGTGCACCAGGTTCAAATATAGACTTAGCAGTTGCTTGGGTCAAAATTTTAGCTGATCAACTAGAACGCGGAGTAACCTTAACAGGAACAATTGCTCGTTTATCAGACTTTGGTTTATTTATTGATCTTGCACCGGGTAAAGCTGGATTATTGCATATTTCAAAAATACCACGTGATAAACAACAATATCTTGATCAACATTACAAAATAGGTGAAACTATTCGTGTATATGTAGCAGATGTTGATCCTGATTCAGGTAAAATACGTTTAGAATTTGCTAAATAATTAGTTATTTAGATATTTAGAGGATTATAGAAGTTTTGTATGAAACTTACAGATTTTGGTGCATATATTTCAACACCGCAATTCTTGCAACAAACTGTATTGATTCTTTCATCAAAACACTATAATCCTCTTCTTCTTAAAAAAGTTGTTGCCGCTTTACAAAAAAAGCATGATTGTGATGTTAAAAAAATTGATATTGACCAAAGTATTGATGAAATAGCATTACCGTTACAGACTACTTTTTTAGGCCAAAAATGTATTTTTTGGTTTTCTGATGTCACGCAATTGACTTCTAAAAAAAGAAAATCAGATTGGCTGCATTTTTTACAAACATATAATGGTCCTCATGTTATTGTCGGCTGTTTGCCTGATGATGAACAAATACCGTTGCAACAGGGGGTCATGTTTGAAGTGCAAGATAACTATCAAAGTGATCAAATCTCTAAAATATCATTATTGTATGACGATCAAAAGCCAGAAATAGCAGCATTTTTTATCGGTAAATTATATCGTTATCGCAAAGAATATAGTTTGCAACAAATTTGTATGCTTTTAGAATACGCATCAGTGCTCGGCAAAAATACAGATTTATTTTTTGAACAATGGTTAGATCAACTAATCGTATCAGATGTTTCTTTATATTATTTGAGTCAGCTTTTTTTCGAAAAAAACACAGCGCAATTTTTTGATACATGGTCATATATTCGTCCATTATATCCTGATCAATTTTGGACTAGTTTTTTCTCTGAACAACTTTTTAAAGCATATTGGTATGTTGTGTGGCAAGGCCGCATTGCGCCTGAGCATAAAACAATGAGCTATGGTTTAGCATTTTCATTTTTGAAAAATGATTGGAAATTATATAAACCTGCTACGCTACTTACAGCTCATCAACATATGTATGAAGTTGATTTAGCATTAAAATCAGGCTCTTATCCGACACGCCTCGATTTATTCTTAGTACAATTCTTTAAAGGTTTTTAAGTCTATTTTGTAGTATAGGCAGTGTTTTTACAAAAAGTGTAAACATTTTGGTTGATTTTTTTTAGCAGATCTTTACTATAGAAAGCAATTATTATTGCGCTATTTTAAATATCTTCATATACGAAATCATTCATCTAAAGGAATACACTATAAATATATTATATCGCAGTGTCCATCTATAATGCTTTATTTAAGCAGAAAGCGTTATAGTTCTTATATATAACAACCATATTATCGATTATTAAACACGAGATTATTTCAACATGCAATGTAAACTATTCAAGCAATTGTATTTTTGCGCATTATTTTCACTTGTATTGTCAGATGTAGCCTATGGTATTATTTTAACAGGATCAGTTAGATCGAGTAGCTGTACAAATTCTTTTAATTCTGATGATAGTAGTTCCAGAGACTCTTATAGTTCAAGAAATTCTTGTTCGGGATTTGTTAAGATTGATGAAAATAGTTGTTCTTCTGCAACTATGACTGAAAGTCATTCAAAAAGTCATGTAAGTAGCAGGCAAGAAACAGTTATGACTGAAAGTCCTGTAAGTAGTAGGCAAGAAACAGTTAAGATAGAATCACGTGTGGATTCCAAAGTAGAAGAAGAAGAAGAGAGAAGAAGAAATGATGATTATTATGAACGTCAAAATGAGCTGCGCCGAAAACAGATATTAGATGACGAGGAAAGGTCTCAGTATTGGGAAGAGCAAGCACTGAAAAAACGTAAAATAGAGCAAGAAGTACAAAAAACTAAAAAGGCTCAACAAAATAATAGGCTCAAAAATTTAAATGACCAGATCAATGCTTATGGCAAAGATCCTAAAATATTACAGCGTGCTCATTTAGCTGTACCGTTAGATCAGGATGCTCGAAGAGCAAAAATTCTCTCTGATCAACTTGTTGTACCAGATAGTTTTACAAAAAAGATTGTTTTTACAGACTATGATGTTGGTGTAGAAAATAAATTGATATTAGCTTTGCTTAGTAAAAAAGAAACGCCATTATCAGGTGGTTTGCTGCAAACAAAAAAAATTATGCAGGCAAGACAAGATTTGGTGCACAACCAGTTTAAAAATGATGTTACATTAACGCCATTAACATCTGTAAAAATTAATAAATTGCAAGAAGATACGATTACGGTATTTATTCCAACGCAAGAATATTATCAAAAGAATAAAAAAATGTTTTCTGTACCATTAAAATGTAATGGTTATCATGTTTTTATTCCTGAGATATTAAAATTAGATAAGCAATCTGATAAGCATCAATTAATTTCAAAATCATCTGGTTTGGGTAATGCTCCAACGTTTGACGTATCCTATATTGGAGGTAATGGTGGAGGAGGACCTTTTAAGCCACAAGATCCTGATGATTCTAAAGATGATGGGCAAAAGAGCTCTGTTAAAAGTTTTTTTAAATCTGTTGGAGTTGCGATATTAGGATCATGTGTAGGTCAGCTTGCAATGACCGCAGAAATTGCTGGTATTGGTGTGACTGTTTCTATAGGAGCAGGAGTGCCTGTAGTTGTAGGGAGTATGGTAATTGGATATTTGGTTAAGGTAAGAAGCCATAAACGAAATATTGTAACCCCAACTGATCTTGTATCAAAGGCTCAGAATGTCAGCAAAGATCAACATGGTGACTATCAACAAAAAACTAAAAAATTTCAAGATTTGCTTGAACAAGAAAAAATAATTTTTTTATCTGAGCAAGCAAACAAGCAGGCATTTCAAAACGGTGTGTATGTAGCAAGTTCTCAGGAAAATTTGGTGATAGATGGTCCCGTTGTAGATCCTAATCTTGCTTATAATCATGGTCATGGTCAAAGGCTGCTTGATCTATCGACAGCAGTAGAAGGCAGTAATGATAGATACATTGTTCACGAGGGTAACGTTATTAAATTTACATGTACATCTGGGGGAGGATGGTTTGATAAAACTAAAAAATACAGCGCTAAAGTAGTTCAAGATTTAAATGTTTTAACAAGAGCTGATAAGCAGCATTTATTTGCGTGTTATGGATATGATGCAAATCAAGTACTGTATTTGCAAAAGAAAAAACGTGAGCGAGAAGAACTTGCTAGAAAAACAAGAGAAGATGATTCTAACAGAAGTAATAACTCTGATCCTGATCAAGGCCCTAAAAAAAATCCGCCTGGTAAAGGTGTTGTAGCAGCCGTAGCTGCAAATGAAACTAAAAAAAAGGTAATGAAATATACGGGTAATCCGAAACATCATATCAATGCAAAAGGTCCCGCGAGTAAGCCCCCGCGTGATGGACAAAAAGTGCTTGATAATTCTGTTTTAGTTAAAACTAATAAAAATGGTTTAAGTGATAGAGTTGGGGTTGAAGATGGTCAAATTATAAAACTGCATGAACATGCGCCTAGTGAGTATCATGGATATATAGAGGAAAACCCCAAGTCTATGCCATCAGCATATAAAGATGCTTTGTATGAAGCTGGTTTAATTAAATCAACTAAATCATGTAAGGTAATAAAATGAAATTTGTAATAACAGAAAAGCAATATATAAAAGTCATATTCGAATCTTTTCAAGATGGTGATTGTATGTCATGTGTTGAATGTGATGTTGATTATATTGATGAGGATTTAGGATTAATTATTAGATTTGGACGTACTGAAGCAAATATGTTTTATGGAGGATTTGGTACTATGAATTTTGTAGAAGATTTAATTGATAATAAAAAATATCTTGATCAGAATGTTATTCCAGATTTAGGTTTTGAGTGGAATCAATTTTTTCAAGGTTTGATAAAAAAAACAGATATAATAAAAAAATATTACTTTGTGGGTAATGATCATACAGAAAAACGCCCCTATTTTAATAGTTGGTTTTACAATGATAAAGAAGGAAACATAATTTTTGAAATTACTCCATTTTATCCATGGCATTATGCAACAAAAAAAGAATGTCCAGATAAAATACCTTATAAAGAATGGATTAAAAACTATCAGGTAACTGTACGTAAAGTAATTCCAAAAGAAACGTTGATTGCATGGGACAAGCAGGCTAAAGCTTATGATCATGAGCATCATGATTAACACAATAGACGTAAAAAGCATTATTTTGTATGGCGGTCGCCTATAGATAATGAATTTGAATTTGATTTTGCATTGTATGATCCGGTAAATGAGCACGGTGTAAAGTGAGCTAGATTGCTTTAATGCATCATTCCCAGACTCTTGATTTTAACGGTTAGTTTTGTGTATTTTGCCTGTATCAGAGTTTTTTTATAAGGGGTGGTCGTATGAAGTATGGATTATATTGTACAGGGTTATTAATTTTGGGATCATGTCTGCTGTATGGTGCTGTAGGGCAAGATGAAAGTTTAGCGGCAACTTTTGTATATCCAGAAGCAGAATTAAATCAAGAAACATCACAACCTTTCACATCTTCAGAAGAGGATTTATTTGGAAAAGTAGAACCTGTATCAGAAGAATCTCAAGAGTCACAATTACTTGATGAAACATCGATGATTGATGAACGGAGTCCAGAAGTTGTATCAGAAGCATTACCAGAATCTTTCAATGTATATGATCAAGTAGCACAAGATTCAGGTGCTGTAAGTGAACAACCAGTAATTATTGCACCAAAAAAATCAGAATTTGTTGAACACTTAGAAGATACGTATAAAGTTAATCTTTTAAAAAATAAACTAGAATATTTAACAAGTAAGCTTGAAGTGATACAAAAAAACACATTAGATTTATTTGAACATATTGCTACCAAAGAATCTATAGATGTTAATAATTCTACAAACACAAAAAAATATTATCATAAAAAAATTGCTTTACTCAGACAAGCGGTTAAAGCTCAAAAGGCATTGTTTAAATCATATTTACCTGAGCTTGAAGCGGCATTTGCACAATCGTAAGTTTGTAAAAAAAAAGATTAAAAAAATATCTCTTACCTGTTAAAAGTAAGAGATATTTTTTTACAAACTTTAAGTATAACGTACGTTATTTAATCTGATGATATCGATTTGGTTGCACAATCCCACCAGAAATAACAAGCGCAGTTGCTTCTTGGCGTGTTAGATCTGTTTCTTTAATATCGTCCTTTGGAACCATAATAAAGTTACCAGAAGCAGGATTTGGCGTATGCGGAATATACACACCAACTAAATTGGTACCAGCTATTTTTTCAGGCATATCTTTAGTTAAAAAACCAATGCTGTAAATACCTTGGCGAGGATATTGAACGATCACGACACGTTTAAAGCTTGTTTGATCGTGTGATGAAAATGCAAAAACCAGTTGTTTAATGCCTTTGTAAATAGTTCTGACAAGCGGTATTTTGTTAATTGATTCTTCGATGATAATAATGAGTGGTTTTAAAATAAAAGCTTTAATTAAAACACCGATAACGAAAATAAAACCAATTAAAATGAATATTTCATGATGTGGTATTTTTTCAACTATAGGAATATTAAGGTTTCTGATAGGAATGAGCCATTTTTTTATAACGCTGAAAAAAAAGTTGAACAGTGAAAACGTAATGGTGATTGGTAGTAAAAACAATAATCCTGTGACAAACAAATGTTGGACATACTGTAAGGGCTTTTCGTATATATTTTTAAAATCCATTTTATTCCTTATTTGAACGCATCCATACATTTTTGTTGTACTTGTGTAGCAATGTTTTGAGCTGTTTGTAAATCAGGATGTTCAACCATGATTCTTAAAACAGATTCAGTATTGGAAGGACGTATGATAATGCGTGCGTGAGAACTACTATATTCAGAGATTATAGAATTTATCACTGATTTATCTACAATTTTTTTTGTTAGCGGTAAAGTTGCGTGTATCTGTGGATATTTTTGATATTCAAATGTTAAAACATCAGGATTAATAGTTATGAGTTCAAAAAATAATAACGCTGCAAAAATACCGTCACTGCAAAACGCATGATCCATTAAGGTGATGTGTCCACATGGTTCTGAGCCAATCATTGCTTGTTGCGCAATTAATTGTTCAATAATATTGCGTTCACCCACATACGTGCGAATTAATTGTTTTCCCATTTTTTGTAAAGCTTGTTCAATGCCACTGTTGGTCATAACGGTACCAACA
>JAGOTL010000046.1 GCA_018061805.1 Candidatus Babeliales bacterium | reverse complement strand
CTTTTGTATCAGATAATATGATAGAACGTTTTCCAAGGTTTCCAGCATATAATGCGGCACGTAGGTTAATGTTTGGTAGTGCTTTACCGAAAATGTTTTCGATTATTAAAGAAGAAAACCTTTTAAGTGTAGATCAAATCAATAATATGCTTAATATTATTTCGAATGCATTGTGTGTTGATAATGATGATCATAAAAAGGAGTGTTTTGATTTTCTATCTATAGTATACACGCAAAATGTGATTGATAAGGCTCAAATAGATACTTTTTTTATACGAGTTAATGATTTTCTTATTTCTAATTTGACAATATCAAGAATAGAAACGCTATATTTGATTATAGAAGAAAATAAATTTAGTTCTGATCAAACTGGAAAATTGATACAAAGTATGAGACAAAAAATGAAAGATTTTGGTCGTAACGATGTTGAGCAGTGTATCAAGTTAGTTTCATTAATGGTTAATAAAGAATTGATAACTATTGAAGAAATGAATAGTTTGGAACCAGTGATTTTTGCAGAATTTAAATTACAATTTAAACAGCTGCAAGCACGGCTTGAAGCGAAAGTTAACGCACATGTCGTAGAAAAACAGGCAGAGATGAAAAAGAATCAAACAGATAATGACTTGGGTAGTGAGTTAAATGAATCAGCTCGTATGCGAGATGAGCGTGAATCTAAAGCAGTATACGATGTTATGCTGTCACGCAAAGTCGATAGAACAATTGAGCATTCAGTAGAGGCATAAATAAATCGTAGATATAAAGCAAAAGGACTTGTTTGATACAGGTCCTTTTTTAGTATAATCATGTATTGATTCTATCAATGGAATAAAAATTATTTTTTCAGTTCGCAAAAATTGTATCAATCATTTATGCTAGATACAGCGTGTAGATAGTAAAATAAAAAATAAGGATGTTGTATGGAACAAGGTGGATCAATTTTGTGGAGTTTAATTGCACAAAGCGACATAATGACTAAAATCATTATGCTGAGTTTATTTGGCATGTCCATTGTGTGTTGGGCCATTGCTTTGTATAAAATGATATTGCTTCGTATTAAAAAAAATCAATGTGACAGTTTAATTGCGGCAACTAAGTCCGTAGTTCATTTTTCTGAATTTCATGAAATTGCACAAGACCATAAAAAAACATTGCCAGGTTATGTATTGTTACAACTTCTTACGCTTGCAAAACAGGCAAGAGAAAATGGCAATGCGGATTTGTTGCAAGTACAATCTGATATGGTGGTAGATGATGTGATGTATCATGAAGAATCGTACACATCTGTTTTATCCATTAGCGCATCGGTTGCAACATTGCTCGGGCTTTTTGGAACAGTTTGGGGATTGATTCATGCGTTTGTTCGTATCAGTGAAAAACAATCTGCAGATATAGTTGCGGTTGCGCCTGGTATTTCAGAAGCGCTTATCACCACGATTGCAGGACTTTTTGTAGCTATTCCAGCACTTATTTTTTCGCAGTACATTATGCTTCGTATTCGTAATTTAGAATATAACTTAATGACAATTGCAGATAAAGTTTTAATTGTTACGCGTATGTCAATGCTGCGTCCAGCACATAAAGAAACAGCAGATGTTTCTATGCCATCGGTTTCTGAAAAAAGTTTGTATTAATCGTATAGACAATAAGGAAATAGTGTATGAATAGAATACGTATGCGCCGACTGCAAAGACGCAATCAACATATGCCAGAGCTTAACGTTATGCCACTTGTGGATGTAGCTTTAACTCTTTTGATTATTTTTATGGTGGCAACACCGATGATGAACAATGTGATTAAGGTAGAACTTCCATCAAGTAGAATAGATGATGGTATGCCACAATCACATACTCAGCAAGAATTAACGGTGTACATCGATAAACAGAAAAAAATATATTTAAATGGTCAGCAATACAATCTTGAATCGTTACTCAAAGAGTTGAAAAAGATCGTTAAAAAAAATAGTGACGATATTGTTTTTGTAAAGGCTGATCAAGCAGTACCGTATGGCATAGTTATAGATTTAATGGACACGATTAAAGTTTCTGGAGGTATAAAATATGTCGCGTTGGCTACCAAGCGTGCGCTATAAACATTTTTCACAGCGACAGCTTTTTTTACGTGACATTTTCATTATTGTAATTATAGGGCATCTTTTGTTGCTTGGTATTATGATGCTTGGTTCTATGATAGGTGCGCCTAAAAATTCTTATTCTGTTTCGCTCTATGAATCAGGTGCAACCTATGTTTTAATGCCGTTTCATAAAACAATACAACAACCCAAAGATGCTAAAAAAAGTTCGAATCGTTCAGCGTTAAAAAAATCAAAGATAGTTGATTATGATACGTTTCAAAAGAAGCGTAAAAAATCGACATCACAATCAGCGTCTGTAAAAGCGCAGGCTACCCAAAAAGCATCGTCAGCGCATGTTAAAACGTCTAAAGGTGCTGCAAAAACATCCGTAAAATTATCATCTAAAACAACTGCACAACAACCTAAAAACACAAAAAACAAATCAGGTAAAGTTGCTCATAAATCGGTTATGGCGGCATCAGTAGCACCGGAGTTGCCTGATGTGCCACAGCAAGTATTGCAGCAAATACTAGAACAGCCAAAATTGCCAACTCAAGAAGTAGTGCCCGATGTTGTTACAACGTTAGAGCCTGTTGTTCAGGAGCAATTACCAAGTCAGCTGGTCGATGAGCAAGAAACAATTGATGAAAATGAAGTTATTTTTGTGGGGTATGAGCAGCTTGATGAATGCGTCATAAGTTCTAAATTGCAACAAGCAATCGTGCAAGTATGGACTTCTCCTGTAGGTATGCAAGAAGGAATTTCTTGTACTTTGAAAGTAACGGTGTCGTCTCAAGGAACTGCTGATAACGTGGTAGTACAACAAAGTTCAGGTATTTTTGTGTACGATAGCTGTGCTCGTACGGCATTGTTGCAAACAGAATATCCGCAAGAAGTATGGAATAAAAAAATCATCATAGCATTAGGGAATTAAAATGAACTATACAGGTAAGGTATGGTATTTGGTGAGTCTTTTTTCAGTGTCATTGTATGCAGCGCACGATAGCAGTGCTGAATTACAAGTAGCAGTACAAGCTCAAAAAACTAAAAAAGTATATATCGGGCTTGTCGTTGTAGGGCATAATGATGCACATATGCATGCTTGTGCACAACGTTTACAAAAAGATTTACAATGGAGCAATCAAGCAATTGTTGATATGCATCATGTAGCAACGCTTAAAAAAGAAAAAGAACTTAAAACATTATTTGATCCATCAGTTGCCGTAGCAATTATTGTTACGAAATCAGGGTCGCAGTATGCATGGCGTTTGTATGATTTGCATGCTATGCATATGGTTGCAG
>JAGOTL010000045.1 GCA_018061805.1 Candidatus Babeliales bacterium | reverse complement strand
GAGCAATGTCTGTTGCTGCTTTAAAGTCACTTGATGCACCTGTTGAAATTTCATTAAATACCAACTCTTCAGCTGCTCGACCACCAAGTGCCGCAGCGATGCTTGCAAGTAATTCTTCTTTGTTTCGTAAATACTTTTCACGTTCTGGTAAAAAGTGTGTAACACCCAAAGCACCACCACGAGGAATGATTGTAACCTTGTGCAATGGATCTGTATCTTTTGGCATCAATAAACGAATCAAAGCATGGCCACCTTCATGGTACGCCGTTACTTTTTTATCATACTCAGTCAAAATCTTTGTTTTCGATTCTTTACCAAGCATCACTTTGTCACGAGCTTCTTCAAACTCATACATCGTTACTTCTGCTAAATTTTTCTTAGAAGCAATAATTGCTGCTTCATTAACCAGATTTTCTAAATCTGCTCCTGTAAAACCAGGTGTTCCACGCGCAATACCTTTAATATCAAGGTCGGCGACATGTTTCACTTTTTTCAAATGTACCCGTAAAATCTCTTCACGGCTGATAAGATCTGGTATTGGAACTACGATTTGACGATCAAAACGACCTGGACGAACTAATGCTTTATCTAAAATATCTGCACGGTTCGTTGCTGCAAGTACGATAACCGGTTCTTTACTGGTTTCAAAACCATCCATTTCTGTTAAAAGCTGGTTAAGCGTTTGCTCACGCTCTTCGTTGCCACCGCCAATACCGGTGCTACGTTGACGACCAATCGCATCAATTTCATCAATAAAGATGATACATGGCGCTTTTTTCTTTGCTTCTGCAAAAAGGTCACGTACACGAGATGCACCAACACCGACAAAAACTTCAATAAAATCTGCACCACTGACACTGAAAAATGGGCAGTTTGCTTCACCAGCAACTGCACGCGCAAGCAATGTTTTACCTGTTCCAGGTTCACCAATAAGCAACGCACCACGAGTGATACGAGCTCCTAAACGTTGATACTTTGGAGCATCTTTAAGGAAATCGACAATATCTTGTAATTCTTCTTTTGCCTCATGAGCACCTGCAACTGACGTAAAGCGCTCTTTGATCATTGATGGCATAAACATTTTTGCACGGCTTTTTCCAATATTGAATAAGCCTCCTGCACCACTGCCACCTTTACCACCATTGCGCATTTGACGAATAAAATAGACACTCATCAAAATACCAATAGCCATCAAGAAGCCAATGATGACAAACATGTTCCAAGAACCTGAGGACAGGGATGGTGCGGCAATTGATATATCAACATTTTGCTGCTCGAGCAAATCGATATCGGATGGCCGCTCTGCTACCACAGTTTCAAATTTTTGATTATCCTTGGTAACACCTTGCACCAACTGACCAGACATATGTACTTTTTTAATCTGACCTTGGCGCACTTTATCGATGAACTCTTTATAAGATATAGTTCCGATATCTTGGGCTACATCATTGAGTTGTGTCAAAATTGCAAACAACCCGACGACCACAATGATCCCAATCAATAGCCCCTTAGGACCGAATGAATTAAATGGTTTATTTGGTTTCATAAAGCCTTTTTATTAGTTATAAACACATACGACTTTTGTAAGATACGCTACCTGTTAAAATGCTTAGTTTTAGCGGTAATGTCTAGTTTATAGTACTATAATCTTCTATTTCTGTCGACCAACTCTCTAAATTTTTATAAACAAGCTATAAAGAGTTGCTTTTCTATACAAACATGAGATACTTAAGATATGTTAGTATAGTTTCACAACTGATTAACTGTAACATCTTAAAATAATACGATGTTGCAAGAATCAGTAGCCTTACAAAGGTCATTTTTATGAATAGCCCACAACACACAATTTTTATCGGAAATCTTCCATTCAGCACAACGAAAATGGATTTACAGTCATTGTTTGAAACATTTGGTACAATTACCAATATTCACATTCCTGTAAACAAAGAAACAGGCCAAGCTCGCGGTTTCGCGTTTGTAAGCTTTGAATCTGCTGAACAAGCTGAAGAAGCTTTAAGCATTAACGGCCAAGACGTTAAAGGTCGTTCAATCAAAGTTCACTTAGCACACAACAATTCACAGCAAAATGGTGCTGCGGGTGCTGGTGCAGGCAATGGTGCTCCTCGTCGCCGTCCTTTCGGTGGCAGCGGTGATCGCTTTCCTTCACGCGGTGGTTTCAACCGTAACCGTCAATAATAATTGATATTTAAAAGGCTGGGAATTAAATCCCAGCCTTTTTTCTTTGTCTTTTTTATACCCTACAAATACAATTATAATTTTACATCTTCCCCAGCTATCAACGTATCTGCGATTTCATGTAATTTTTCATATGATAATTCAAATTCAGGACCAGAATCCATCATCATCAATTCATAAAGAAGATCTTTAAAACTTGGGTCTTGGTCCCTTATAAAATTAATATACCAATCATATAACCATGGCGCCATTTGATCTATAGTTTTATTTTGAAACAAATATTGCTTTAATTGTAGTCCAAATTGTTGTTTTATATTCATTTTTTTATTCCTTTTTAAATGCGTTGGTATTTTGAATTGCCTGTCTGGTTGATTATTCAACTTTGCTGGGTCCGCTTCGGCCCCGCCATTTGTCTGAAACAAATTACGGGCAAGCGTGGACAGGGCCTTAGAGAGCACTCTTAACTATCTCCAACGCTCGCAAGAGTTACGATTCGCTTTTTGTTTTATATTTTTTAAAAATGATATTGCCAACTATTTATAAAATAGATTCGACCAGCTATCCGTTACGATTTACGTATGAAATATTTTTTTGGTAGGAAAAAATATTTAGTATATTGCCCACCACTTAAAAGTGTCAAACTGATATATGAGTAGCCTAAAATGAATAAATATTCAGCGCCGATGGCGCAAAATAAAAACGGCATTTAAAAGATTTGCCTGCCCTTCATTTGCCTAAAAAAAATGAAGGGTAATTTCACAAAACCTACTTACTCAATACACCAATATACTGTTTATAAATGGGCGAACAATCTGGATACGTACAATGATCTGACTCTGAGGTCAAATAATGCATTGTTTTAGTTGGTAGATGTAGTTGAGCAATTCGACTTGAACAACCTTGGTTAAGACCAAATGTGATGTAATTACCACATGGAGACCAACTGCCTTCTTCTTTGCTTCCTTTATCAAAGGTAATCTGAGTATGTTGTTTTTTGGCAAAGTCATAGGTAAACAACTGCATACCAGAACCGATCATTTTAGAATACAAAAGTTGGTTACGAACTCTGCTATAATTTGGACACGCACAATATCCTGTGCCATCTGTAATAGGCTCAACTATTTTAGTTGGAATATCGATCATATAAATTTGCGGTTTATGAGTTTGATAATCGGATACAAATGCTACCTGTGTG
>JAGOTL010000044.1 GCA_018061805.1 Candidatus Babeliales bacterium | reverse complement strand
CCATAAAGTCTTGTGCCTTTTTTGCATCTTCTAAATTATTGATGGGGGCAAGAGTTTGTAAACGGTCAATGAGTTCCTGAACGCTATCCACTTTATATTCTTTCGCAAGGTCAAGAAACTGTTTTGCTTCAGCATTATGGCGACGTTCGACATAAATATAAGCTAACAATGCAATCATCACGAGAAAAAGCATTTGCAGAAAAAAATCAATCAAGGTGAGATATAAAACATCTTCTCTTCTGTTCATTTACTTAACCTACGATTTGATCAAGATTTTTTGATGTATTTGGTTTTGCTTTGCGCATAGTTGTAGACGTATTGTTTGCGACTTCAATTAGGGCATCATTGACAGCATCTACTGAAGCTTTCGTACTTTGTAATGTATGTTGCAGTTGCAATTGGTGTTGTTCATGTAAATGGGTATATCGCTCAGTCATATTTTGAAGCTGAGTATTAAAATGCCCAATATTCTGTTGCATGTCACTGTATGCACCGACCAGTTGTTGAGATGCTTTTTTAGCAGAATCTGCAACGCTTGGGATAGCTAAATCATGAATCGCTGTACCAATATTGGATGCTAAATCTATTAAATGTTGTTGTGATCTTTCGACATATGCAATATGTGATTGATTCGCTTGTTGCATATTGCTATAGAGTGAATTATTCATTTCTTGCATCTGTTCATATAGATTTTTTTGTAGTTGTTCTTGATATTCAATTAATTCAAGATTTTTTTGCTTTTGGTGCTCGATTAAAGCATTTTGTACATTGATCGACTGTTCATTAAAAGTCAAAGTTGCTGCTTTTAAGCTCTCAATAATTTCTAGATTAAGTACTTTCTGTTGATTCTTTAAATTGACATTAATGTCCTGTAATTCACTGGCAAAACCAGTAATTTCTTTTCTCAAGTCAATGATGTCATTAATAAGTGCATGACGTTCATTTTGTTCCTGATCTGCGTTTTGTTGATTCATGGACGCCAATAAAAACAAACGTAAGATCAAACCAAGACAAGTTACTAATAATCCAACACCAAATTGTGAGAACACAAGATTTAAGTTTTGTAGGTCTTCAATATCAGAAGATAGACCAAAATGAATGATGGCAGAAGTGGCAAGTGTTACGATAGTTAAGCTAAAACCAAAGTAAGCTGTCATTAAAAAGTAAACATGTATTCTTTTCCGAATTGGTTTGATACTCTCTCCACCCATTGCTCTATTTTATCAGCTGTCATGACTTGAAAATCTCGCCAATAATATTTCATCTGCTTCCATACCATCTCGATTCGATTTAACTCAGGGCTATAAGCTGGAATAAAATACAAATTCGTCGAAAAGTTACTTTTAAGTAGCTCTCTGTAATCAGCCATCTTTTTACTTCTATGAATCGAGGCATTATCAACAATAAGAACCAATGGAAGGTTATAAGTCTGTTTTACTTGTTGAGCTATTCCAGTTAAATAGGCATAAAACCAAGTGCTTGTAACTGACTCTTGTAAACAACTTGTCACCAGTTTCCCCGTTGAAAGCAAACACCCCATGACATTAACTCGTTTTAATCTTATTGCATCAACCGCATGAACATCACCTATCTTTGTCCATGCATAGCGGTTATCAGGTGTAGATGAAAACCCTGTTTCATCAACATAACCTAATATAATTTCACCACGTGCCGCTTGCTCTCGTAATTTTTCAATCTGCTGTGTTGCTTGTTCAAATGCAATCGGATCTCTTTTTTTTCAAGCTATGACGGGTACGCTTGAAGACCATACCTGAATCACGTAAAAACTTACGAATGGTTTCAACAGACACGGACACTTCGTATTCTTCATGTAGTTTGACTCGGATTTGTTCTGCATTGAGTGGACTTGTATTGACCCAATCTAGGATTTTCGCCTGATAGTCTGAGATCAATGTATTGGGCCGACCTGAGCGATGACCTTCTTTAATCGATTCAAACTCATACAATTCCCAACGTCGGCGTTGTAGCCTTATGGTTTCTGGGATACGTTCTTGTAGAGTGGCAACTTCCGCAACACTTTTACCTTCAGAAAGCCAGAGAATAGTTTGGGCACGTTGTCTTTCACGCCAATGTTTTGCATGCTTGGCCAGAAAAATGAGTCGTTCTCGCTGTTCTAAACTAAGTGGTACAGAAACAATTCGAGGCATGTGTGAACATCTGTTAACTAAAAAAACTTTTTCGCATGATTAGTTATTTTTGTCAACTTATATTGATTACCAATAAATGACAAAAAGTGACAAAAAACACTTATAAATATACAAATATGTAAAAAATAATTTCTTTAATTTACGGCTTAGAAAAAATTCTATGAATCTAAATTGTTTACAAATGAAACCAAGAGCCTTGCTGTGTCCATTATTGCACTGATATAAATAAATATTTATATGCTAAAACATTATAGAAATACGCTTTATTGCTATTGATATTTTGTATCAATAGCAATATGCGCAATAAAAAACCGCCTTAAAGACGGTTTTTAGATCAGTGACTATTTACTGTTTAATTCACACGTGAGGTGAATCGAAACATTTCATTAACACCTGTATAGAAGCTACGACCATCAAGATTTAAATCAATTTCAACACCAGACTGAAGCAAAACTTTCTTTCCTACTTCAACCCATTTAAACCCATCGCGAGTACTTTGCATTTTTTTTAAAGGCACCAACGACACAACAATTTCACTACCATTTACAGATTTTGCTACTAAATTTTCAATATTATTCAACATTTACACCAAATTTCAAACACATATAGAAATACCACCATTGGCATTTCGAAATAACAACTTTAATTTTGACAATTCAAACGAGATAAGACTTATATATCAATTTTAAAAGATAACACTTTCATGTCATTTTTATTGTTGAGTAAAGTATAACAGAAATATAAATTTAATCACCCATTACTTATCAGTCTTACTAATATTATTTGCATCAAAATATTTCAAACTTATAGCTCCAAAGCCACGTTAAGTCATTCATTCTTGATGTTGTAGCATTAAGTAGTCTGATATCAATCGTGCTGACCATGATTGTGTATTTAAACCTTCATAAAAACCGCAATGACTGCCCTTTTTCGTGGTCACCACCATCATATTGGGCATTTTTTGAATCATTTCTTTATAAGGCTCAAAATTACGAATATTACAGACGGGGTCATCTTCAGCATTTAAAATCATCAAAGGAATTTTAACATTTTCAAATACAAAAATTGGATTTGTTGCCTGATTATAAGCCTCAAAACTACTGTAACCTGCCAGTTCAAAATAGTGAGATTGAAATTCCTGCAAACTTTTTGTCGCCAAAACTTGTTGTAAAGATGCGGTGTATTTCCATGTCTCTGCATAAGGATAAATAAAAGCCTTAAACAATTTCTTG
>JAGOTL010000043.1 GCA_018061805.1 Candidatus Babeliales bacterium | reverse complement strand
GTTCTAAACATATCTTTTAGTATGACAGCTTTTTATAACTACCGCTACTTACGTAGCGTCCACAGTTGCCTCGCCTTCATCCCCAGTTTTAAAACACTGGGGTTTTCTGGCTCGTAAAATAAAAAAAATAATGCTAAGGAATGCTGACTGGTATCATCAAAAAACTTTGGGTCTTTCATAGCTTGATTGTAAATACAGGATAAAACTTGAGGATTTACTTCATCTCTCAACTCACCTTCCAACAAACCTTGATCTATCAAACCTTGAGCTTCTGAACTATCAAAACTCCGTCCTAATGCCACCGATGTATGATTGACCAATAATGCAGCATACGCATAGTTTGCTATTTGTTCTTTACTCAAACCAAGCTTGTCTTGAGTATTAATACGCTGCACACAACTGTGCATATCAAACAAACTATACGATGCAAGCAATGGCAATCTCAAAATAATATGAGTACGAACTGCTGGTATTGCAACTACATCAAAACAACCTGCCACCAAATATGAAACAAGAAACAATCTCAATTTTTTATACATGCTTATCCTTTATGAAAAAAATAATACCTCGTGTATGACGCTCATCATATAATAGGTATTATTTCATAAAAGTTAAACAATCACATAATGTAATACATACAAGCATTACTCAAGATCGAAACTTTCTAAATGCTTTGGTATGACAACAGGCCATCCAAATTTTTCTTCTATTTTCTTTTTTAGAAATTGCGCTGCAGGCAGATCACCATGCGTTAGAAAAACTTTTTGTGGAGCTTTTTGAAACCCCGTAAGCCATTGTAAAATATCATTATAATCAGCATGCGCAGATAAAAGATCCATGTTTTTAATTGCAGCATGCACATTGTACCATACACCATCGATCTTCATACCCTCTGCACCATCAATCAATGCTTTACCTCGCGTATCTGGCGCTTGAAAACCTACAAACAATACGGTGTTTTTAGCGTCAGAAATAAAACGAGCAAAATGATGCAACACGCGGCCGCCTTCTGCCATACCGCTGCCGGCTATGATAATTACAGAACCACTACGATGATCTATATTTTTCGATTGCTCACCAGTTCGTACATACGTAGCTACATTTAAAACATCCTGACATTCTTTTTCAGATATTTTTAATTCACCTAAAAAATTACACAACAAACTGGTCACACTGATTGCTTCTGGACTATCTAAAAAGATAGGGATATTGGGAATTTTATTCTGTTTTTTGAGCTGATACAAAATATATAACATCGTTTGAGTTCGACCAATAGCAAAAGCAGGGATAATCAAAACGCCCTTACGCGCAATGGTCGTATTTACAATATCTGCAACCATCTCCATCGGATCGCCAGGTTCTGTTAAACGGTCACCGTACGTGGATTCTAAAACCAAATAATCAGTCGAATCTATATGTGGAGGTGCTTTCATTAAAAGCTGCCGAGGACCCGACAAATCACCTGAAAAAGTAAGCATCTTAACGCCATCAGATATTTGCACAAAAGATGACCCTACAATATGTTCTGAGGAAATTAAAGTAATAGTAAGACCACCAACATTAAATGATTTTTCATACGGTACAATATGAAACAAAGCAAGCGAATTGTACACATCTTGCTGACTATACAAAGGCTCTTGGCGCAACAATCCACTTTTAAAATCTTCTTCTTGTATCGAAGCACTATCTTTTAAAACAATAGCACACAAATCATACGTTGCTTGCGAGCAATAAATAGCTCCCTTAAAACCTTCTTTAACCAAGCGCGGTATGTACCCCGTATGATCTAAATGCGCATGTGTTAAAACAATCGCTTGAATCGAGTGAGGTTCAACGGGGAATCGATACCAATTTCTTTTTTTAGTATCATGTGACCCTTGATACATTCCACAGTCAACAAGCATCTGTATTTTCTCATGCTGAACTAAATATTTAGAACCTGTAACTTCTTGTGTGGCACCTAAAAAAGTTATTTTCATACGACTACTCTTTTTTTATATGCTGCTTTACAGCACAATATGATATTTTTGAACTATTGCATGTACCAATGCTGCTGTAGATCCTGTCAGTATAGATCCCCACAACATATCAACAACCGTAACAATTATTGGCCAATTTTTAAGAGTAGCTTGATTGGTTAAATCATACGCACTATACACCACTAACCCCAAAAAACAGCCTTGTAAAAATGTATGAAGTACAGATTGATCATACTGCATAGCTGGCTGCACAACGAAATAATTAACTAAACAGGCATACAGCATATAAAACAACAATGCCCACATATAGTTAAACGATTCTGCAAACAGATGCTTCAAATAGATTTTATAAAACCGAGGCCCCATAACACTCAGCCATACGCCATCCACTACAAGCATCACCGCAAAAATAACAGCGCTCATTTTAATAAAATGTTTCATAACAACCTTTTCATACAAATATCTAACAATGAAACTCATATAACGATATCTACATAAACAAATAACATGATCACAATTCAATAGCCACCTGTTATTTTATTGCCTTGTCATCTAGATCATACTAAAGTACTACCAAAAGCGTATTGCATCTTAAAAGATAAGGTTTTTGTATGAATCGATTAACCATAACAGTTATAACCTTAGTATGTTCAATCAACCTGCAAGGTAGCAGCGCCACAGATGCGCTCATAACACCTCGCAGCAAAAAAGCTTTAACAGCTGCTGCTCAGCTGGCCCGTGAAACAGCTTGGATAAACGTTCAGTCTTCATTTGCCACAGATGATCCTGCTTATTGGGTGATGCAAACTATCAAAGAAAAACGCCTTACCAGCAAAGAGCCTGTCTACTTTGAGATTTCGCTCAATGACCAGCAAAATGTTACCTATACAACCTACGTAAGACTGATTACAACATCTATTGGTATTAATTTTACGCCACGAGTTGCGTCGTGCTTTAAAAAGCACCCTAACCCAAACCAATTACAAGAACTAGAACAAGCATTAAAAGATCATCTGTTAGAGCTTGAAACAACCTCTCAGGCAGAGTAAATGGGATGTTTAGTCGTACGAAACAGAACATTTTTGTGAAAAATCAGATAATTTTCATATTTGGCTTTGACTTTAATGCATCTATTCGATACACTTTCATATGTCTTGAATTTCACAGTTCTGAAATATGAACCATTCCATTCTTAGAAATATATAGAATTTTGGGCGGTTAGCTCAGTTGGTAGAGCATCAGTCTTACAAACTGGGGGTCACTGGTTCGAATCCAGTATCGCCCACCATTTATTTTCATAAATGGTACCAAATGTGTTGTTCCTTGGTAGCTCAGTTGGTAGAGCAAACGACTGTTAATCGTTAGGTCACTGGTTCGAGTCCAGTCCAAGGAGCCATAATTATACGGGGTTGTAGCTCAGTTTGGTTAGAGCGTTCGCCTGTCACGCGAAAGGTCGCGAGTTCGAGTCTCGTCAATCCCGCCAGTTTTTGTTACTTTGTAACTTCTTCCTGGATACCTTTAATAATTATGGAAAACAGCTAAAGATATATAAAATCTTGTTATTCAACTTGTAGTGATTTTGAATAACACAGAAAAAAATCCACTCATCATACTTCGGTATGCGGGTGGATTTTTCATTTTTTAAGTAAATCTCGGGTGGCTTAAAAGCCACCGCTTATAAGCAGTGCTACGAAGATATTTCTCTAGCGCTGCTTATTGATTTTGAATGTATTTTC